>JAZSKG010000105.1:0-31670 GCA_045534735.1 Candidatus Stercoripulliclostridium sp. | reverse complement strand
GTAAACCGCCTATAAGCCACATTGCTGCTTGCTTATATGATAGAACGGCTAAACCCTCAAGTAGATATTCCATTACGTTTCTCCTTATCTTTTAGGAGGGGCTATAGCCCCATACTCCGTAATTATATCATATAATTAAAGGGGCAAGAAGTCAAGCCAAATGGCGCGAAGATTTTACTTTTTATCTTTAGATAAGAAGAGCAGGCGCAGAGCGTGGAACGCAATTTAAGTGCTGAATGCGGAGTGCGGAACGCGGAACGACCTCACTTCATTTCCTTCCGTCCACAAGGAAAAATCTATATAAAAAAGTACAAGCAAGATACTTGTACTCTTTGTTTATTATATTTATTGAATCAAACCGATTGAGCGAAGTTTTACGTAGCGAAGCCGTTCCGCGCTCCGCGTTCCGCATTCCGCACTACAGCACTGCGCCCTGAAGGGGTTTGGGTTTTAACGTAGCATAGCGCTAAAATATCGCGTTTTTACATTCTCGTAGTTTTATCTTCTGCTATACCCAATGCTCCGTCTAGGGTATAAACCTTGCCGTTAGTATCTTTTACCGTTCCGTAAATCTTACCAAAGGGAAGTGCGTAGTAACTATCTATTACTAGCATGTGCATTATAATATAGAATACGTCGTCAATTTCAAAGCGAAGGTCTACGCAACCATGTTCATCTTTAATGTACCAGGTCTTAGCATATCTATCTTCTTTAGAGAAGGTAACGGGAGGTAGGGGATAGGAAACGCCGTCAAGCCAAATGAGGTTTTCGTTGTACTTATCTTGGTCTATGGATTGGTTGCGAGTGAGATTGAAGCCAAAATTCTTCATTTCGCCGTCAATTTCTATTTGTCCCATGGTGGTTAACCAGTCGTAGTGTGCCTTAAAGGGATAGTAACCCTTGTGGTCGTCTATGATACCAAGGCTGTTTTCGTCGGTGAAATAGGTTTCTCCGTTAACGGTAATGGTGCCTTCTGCCTTAAGGAACTCTTTTTGGGAGTATAGAGGTTTGTTTTCACCAAAGGGAATGCTTACAATGCAAGGATTGGATATGCGCGTTACGTTCATATCAATTTCAAAGGTACCGCATTTACCTTTGGAGTAACCTTTAGCGTGAGCCTTTCCGTTTAGTAGGTCGTTAGTAATGGTGTACTCACTCTTGCCGGTCTTGTGGTAGCAGTAGTCGTCTACAAGTTGGCTAGCGACCTTTGCTTTGCTTGCGGGGATAGTTGGATTCCACCAAGAGAGGCATTTGTTAGTGCGTTTATCAAACCAAACGAAAATGGAGAAGCCCATGGATGCGGTTTTGTAAACGGCAGAAACGAGAGCGCCTTCTTTCATATGGATTTCAAAGGCCTCCCATTCGGTGATGCGACTTGCCTTCATAAAGTCGGGCATGCGAGGTCCACAAGGTTTATAACAGTCTATGAGGTTTAACTTTTTAAAAGTGTCTTTAAAGGTACCAAAAGCACATTTGCCGTTTTCGTCAACGAGTGCTTCCGGGGTATCAACGGGGATACGTTCTTTAGCGATATAATCGGGATATTCAACTGACATTTTTCTCAACTCCTTAGAAAATATGGTAATGGCATAGTGACGTAAAAGCCCTTGCTTATACCTATTATAACATGGGAAAGGGAAAGTGTAAAGAAGCAATTTTGGGGAGAAAGAGGGGGAGAATTTTTAGCCGAAATAGTAAAAAAATGGTCAAATCTAAAAAATGTTAGAGAGGAAATTTTTGGGATAAAATTTCACCAAAAACGCAAGGGCAATAAAAAATCAAAAACGGCAGAAACACGCGAGTAAAGAAAACCGAAACAGCATTTAAAGGAGCCCAAAATTAGATAAAATCAAAACAAGCACCTTTGTAAATTTTAACTATAAAACGAGCAATCGCGAGCGAACTTTACAAGACTAGTATTATGCGCGCGTAGGCACAAAATTAAAAAGAATATTGACAAACGCTTGCGCGTGTGATAAAATAGCACCACAAAAAAACAAAAATCCTTTTGGAGGTACCAAAACATGAAAAAGAAAGTTTTACTAGTTCTTCTCGTTGTTTTAATGGTAGGTATCCTCGCATTCTCAGTTTTTGCATGTCAACCTAAGGACGAAGGCAAAAATAACGGCGGTACTACTAATAATAACAACGGTGGAAACACTGGTGACAACGGCGACAACGGCGAAAAAGAAATCTCCGTTGAAGCAGGCGACATGCTTGACGATCTAATTGGCTCTATTGACGAAACCATTAAGGTTGTTAACACTATTGACACCAAGGCAAGCGTTAACGCAGAACTCTACGTAGACGTAACTCTTGATGGCGTAGCAAACAACATTAAACTTAACGTTGCAGGTTCCGTTGATGAGGACACCAATGCCAACAACTGGGCACTCGTTCAAGCAAACGTTCTTGGCGTAGAAGTAGCACTATTTGCACAACAAGACAGTGCAGGTAAAGTATACCTCTATTTTGCTCAAAACGTACTTAACGAAGAAGTAAAATGGTCCAAACTCAGCCAAGCTGAAAACGCAGACCTAGTAAGCGGAACCGTTGTTCCCGCTCTTCTTGACCTTATAGCAGGTCTTGATGAAGCTACGTTCCAAAAAGCAGAAAAATTTACTGATGCTAACGGCAACAAGGCATGGGACGAAGGCGAAGCATACGAGGATGCTAACAATAACGGCCAATATGACGCTGCTTCTATGTTCGGCGACGGCGCTGACGTAAGTGACGTTATTGACGAAGGTCTCGTTGGTAGCATCGGTATCGTAGGCACCATCCAAGGTCTTGGTGGCCTTGTAGGCGGTCTACTATTTGCTCCTGTAGAAGACAACGTTATTGACACCGACAAGAAAGGTAACCAATCTACTAACCTTTCTATTGAAGACGGCGACCACACCTATGGTGCAGCTCTTAACATCGCTGGCCTAACCGATCTTCTTTCTAACGAAGCTATTGCTGATATCGTAAGTGGTCTTGGTGACCTTTCCGCATATCAAGGCGTTGCTGACGTAGCAGTTCCTCTACTACTTGGTGGTAATCTTGACCTCAGCGACTTCACCTTCACTCCTAACAAGGACGACAATGGCAACATTCTTATTCCTGACATTAGACTTTACGTTGACGTAAACGAAGACGACACCTTTGGTGGCGTACACCTCTCTTATGCAACCGCAGACGAAAGCATCAAAGTTGCATTTGGTCTAGACAACATCTCCTTCAAAGCAGAAAGCGCAGCTGTTCCCGCTGCTGTTAAGAATGCTGTTAAGGATGCAGAAGAATTTGCTCTTAACATCGGTCTTGATATTGAAGCAGAACTTCTACAAGGTGGCTATGCAAACCTAGACCTTAACGTATACCCCAACGTATCTATCCTTGGCTTCGGCGAAGACAAATACCTTGATATTGACTTCTCTAACCTCTATGCAGAAGTAGTGCTTACTTACGACGAAGAAGTTGATTGGGATTGGGCAAACAATACTGCAATAACTGAAACCAAAGAAGTAGTTATCGCTCAATACAATGCTGACGGCGCAGAAAACATCATTTTTGATTATGCAACCGTAAGTGGCGTATTCGGCAATTGGTCTGAAGACGTATTTATGATCCCCGTAGGTCTACAAGCAAAATACGACAACTGGGCAGCACCCAAGGCAGAAGTTGAAGCTTCTAATGCAGGTGTAGCAGATACCGTTATCGGCATCGTAAGCACCATCATCAATGATAAGAATGCTGACATCCTTGGTATCATCATGGACGACGTTCTTGGTGGCACCCTCTTAACCGACCTTCTAGCAGAAGTTGAAGCTCTTGCAGACTTTGCAACCATCAGTGAAGAAGGCGTTGCAACCCTTGACCTTGAAGGCATCATTAAGGCTATTATAGCAGAAGACGGCCTCATCGGCGAATCTGAAGAAACCATTTACATTGGCGAAACCGAAATCGTTCTTGGCGAAATCGCAGCAGACATTGCAACCGATAAAGTTCTTGGAACCATCGCAGGTTTGGCTGGTGTAACCGAAGCAGACATTATTGGTTTAGTATATGACTTTACTAAGGCAACTCTTGACGCAGAAGATGCATATGCAAATATGTCTATCTCCGCAAGTGCTTTTGCTAAAGACGGCATCGGTGCAACCATCTCTGCTGTTCTTGGTGGCGATGGCAACACTACCGAAATTAAGATCGGTCTAAATGCTAACATCATTGAAAACGTAACCGAATACGAAGACGTTCTTGGTGCTGCTGACTATGTAGCAAAAGATTACGCTATCGCTGGCGAAACCGATTTCGCTACTGTTTCTACTGACACCAGTAAAGACGGCGGTGCATATCTAATAGATTGTCTAAAGAGCCTATTTAACTTTATCGTAAGCGATGAAAAGTTTGAACTTGATACTCTTAATTACTTCTACTACAATGCTGTAACCACTCAATCTTATGAAGATGCTGGCAACATGATTATGGTTACCGTAGATGGTGGCACTTATGGCTACTACTTCGGTTATGCAAACTTTGTTGTAGAAGCTCCTGTAGGCTATACCATCAACGTTTATAGTTATGACGAAAGTGTAATTTCAGTTACTCCCTTTATTTCAAGTGGAATGGGCAGACCCCAACCCGGAACCGCTGTTCTATTTGCAGAAACCAACTACGAAGCATCATTTGAAGTTGAAGCTGAAGGTGGAATGATGTTACTAGTTGAAGGTGTAGAAGGCGCTTACACTCAAGTAAGTTTCTACATTGAAGCACCCGCAGAAGACGAACCCGAAGTTCCTGCAGGTCCTGCAGCAACTGCTCTCGTACTTAATACTGAAATTACCACTCCCAATTTCGTATATGGTCCCACTTCAACTCAAAACATTTACCTATACACCTACACTGCAGAAGCAGATTGCACTTTGACTTTCTCTTCTGATTATGAAGATGCATGGTTCAGCATTCCTGAAGTAGATTTCTTTGGCAATACCAATGGTGGCGAACCCCTAACCGATAACCAAATTAGTCTTACTGCTGGTCAAACCGTTACCATCGCTGTTGCAGACTGGGCATATGGTACCGCTGGCATCACCTTCACTGCAACCATCGCATAATAGCGAATTATCAACTAAAAAAGAAGTCCTTCGGGGCTTCTTTTTTATTGCCTAAAACGTAACGTATCATAATACGCGCGCGAGGCCGTCTGTTGGGCTTAAATGAGCGAAAAGCAAGTCGCGCGAGGAAGAACTAAAGAGTGTGATTTGCGCCGTTTAAGGGCGTTTAAAAGGGCGAGCGTGGTGCGCTCGCTTTTATTTAGATAATGCGCATGCGTGAGAAGATAAGATCTTAAGAGATAAAAGGGTAAAGAAGAGGGGAGAACGCTATATGATTGGGTTTAAAAGTAAGGTTATTGCTACGCAAAAAAGGGAATTGTAAGTTAAGAAAATAAAGTCTTTTTGCGATAAGGCGACAACGCGTAAAATATATTATAGTAGGTATCCCAAAATGCATTTTAGGATACCCAATATGCCATATATACGCAATAAAACTGCAATATGAAAAATAGAAATCCACGTGCTACGTTTTTAAAAATCCGCTACTATTTCCATTGCTGTTTTATGTTTTTAGGAAGTGGATGCACGTTGTTACATGTGGACGAAAATGAAACGTTAAAAGAGGTAATATTCAGCAAGATAAAGGGGAACAGCGCCTAAAAACAACTCTATTTGCGCGCCCCTACGCACGCATTTTTAGGTAAAAACAAAGTAAAATTAACGCCAGCACCTTGACTTTACCCTTTATATATTATATTATATACGTGCGTAATTAAAGGAAGTGGGAGAAGTCTCGCTTCTTTTTGGCATAATTTTTGCGCGCAAGCGTATGCATTACGCACCTATGTATGTAATAAAAACGCGCTAATGCGCAGTTAGGAGATAGAAATGCACCGTCATCTCAAACCAATTATTTTCATTTTGGCAGTAGTGCTTCTCTTGGGGGTTCTGTTTGCTTGTACCCCCGTTGAGCCGGACTACAGCGATCCATACCCCATTGTGGATGGAACGCAAAACGACAACTACAAGGATTTCACGACTAAAGAACAGGCCATAGATAAGGCTGTTGGTTCTCTTGAAAACTTGCTTGCCCACCTTGACTCCGACGTCGTAACGGATACCGGTTATTATCTTGGCGCAGACATGCTCATTAATACCGATAACGGCTCGGCTTTCAGACTTAGACTGGAGGCTAACCTTTACACCTATCCTCACGAAATTAAGGATGCTAACGGCAACAAGATTTTGGGCGAAGACGGTTTACCACTTGTAGACCCCGTTGCTCTTGCTAAGCATAATGACATTATTAGATACAGCGATATAGTTCTTGAATGGTTTGACGGTGCTACCAACGAGATGCTTATCGGTTTCTATTTTGACGGCATTAATCCTAACTCCGTAGACGATGGTAACGACCTTTACCTCAACCTACAAGGCAGTAAGCGCATTTTTAAAGACTTTGGTAACTCTGTAATCTACCAACAATTCATTCGTCTTATTACCCAATTTAACCTTGAAACCATGATTGCAAGTGAAGACGACAAAGGTAACGTTTCTTCCTCTGCTACCATGGATACGTTGCGTGAGGCGCTCAATCTTGCAGTTACCAACAACTACAAGCAAACCCTTAACGGCGACAATACCACCATTTTCTTTAACAGCCTACCCCTTGGTACCGTTGTTGATACCATTACCGAATTCATGCAATCCATATTCGCTCCCTTTGAGGACAAACTGGACCCCTTGAGCAACAAGTACTTGGGCTTCTTGTTTAGTACTCTAGGTAAGGCATCGTTTACCTCCATGAACGCAGATATGGAATTTATATCTACCCCCAACGAAAACCTTGGTAAAGATATTTTGCGTCAACTAGTAGTAGATGCAAGTGGTGATACCTCCGTTCCCGTTCACAACAAGCAAACCGGTCTAACTACCATAGAAACCATTCCTTACCAAGCACACATCTCTGCAGAGTACGACGTTCGTACCTCTCCCAATATCGTTTTTGATAAAGAGGGCTACACCCTTTACTCATACGGCGATTACGAGTACACGGGCGATATGTTCATACCCATGCTTGATCTTAAACTTGACGTCTTACTACGTACGGATATGAACGAAGTAGACAATACGACCAACAAGATCTTCATGAACTGCCGTGATATTGCTACCGACGACCTAATCATAGGTATGTACTACACCGTACCTAGCGAAAAGGATAAACTTTCTAAGATTAATCCCGAAACGGGACTTGCCGAACCCGTTCCACTTGACGAGGCTTTAACTTTCATTGATATTCAAGGGCTACAACACCTCTACGGTGGTATCGCATTTGAAGATATAGGTCTACCCAAGGCATACAAGGGTGGCTTTGACCTTGCTAACGTTCTCTCCATGCTATTTGACTTCATAGACGAATACGCAGTTATTGCCGTTGACAATATCCTATACGGCAATCCTAACCCCGACGAGGAGAGTAAGTTTGCAGAAATTACCGGCACCATCATGGATAACGTTACCTCCACTATGAAAGACGAGGACGATCCTTCCAGCCGTGCAACCATCAAGATTAGAATTACCCTAGAACTCATACGTAAGATAATGACCGTTAGCGATCCCAACGGCACCGTTATTACTGCAGATAGTATGGTTCAACTCATACAGGATAACTTTGGCTTCAATTTACAAGAAATTGCTACCATTTTGAACATAAGTCTAGAAGACTTAATAGAAAAGACCTTCTTTGACGTCACCTACGACGTTGACGAATACAGCATTAGACTGGAAGTCTTCACCGAAGCCTATATGTCCGAAGAAGAAGCAGAAGAAAACGGACCTTCACTCGTTCTTAGAATGGACCTCTACCCCAACCACATAGGTGAAGAGGTAAGAATAGTATTCCCATCCTTCCACGACTTTAACGAGTTGCAAGACGTTATGACCTACTCCGGCTCACTAGACGGACAATTCATATTCGCTACTGCAGAAGAAGTTGACCTTTCCGATTTATTAGGCTCATTCATGGGAGATATGAGTGGTTTGAATACGCCATTTATTTTGCCTGCTTCTGCAAATATCCACTTCCACATTGACTACGACCAATACATTCGCGAGCAAGTGCTACCTAACGGCAGATGGACTCGTTCTGCAAGAAGTGCGTTTAAGATTAACTTCTACTACGTCACACTTGACACCAATACCGGCGAGTCTAAAGAAGTTGACATTATTACCATTATCGCAAACGACGTAAGTTTCAGTAGCGAAGTTCCTGTAGAAGAACTGGGCTACGTATGGCTAGACTATCATTGCGTAGAAAATATGCCTATGTTCAAGGTTCGCGAAGATATATTCATTCGTGGCTTCTATGAATATATGGGCGAAACCGAACTGGAAGATTATAGCCCTGCAGGTATCACCAAACTCGTTATGAACCTCACCGAGGACTCCTTCTTAATGTTTGAGCCAGACGTAATCCGTATTACTACTTCTAACCAATACGTTAAGGATATCTTCCGTGTTGACGAACTAATCGGTACCATTGAAGCAAGAATCGGATTTAAACAAAGAGTTCACAACATTGACCACGAAGAAGTTAAGTACGCAATGTACACAGTAGGCGACCTTGACCCCATTACGGGAGAAAACGCAGAGTCCGTTTACTCTACTAAACTCCACGAAACTATTAAGGTCTACTTTGACTTCGGCGACAGAATAGAAGAACGCGACTTCCGCTTCCTATACGATCCGGAAACCATAAAGGTTGTAAACGGCGAAACTTACTATATGCCTGCAATTAACGACCTATTCATGGGCGTAACGCGCGACTACTTGGTAAATATCTCCACCGATATAGGTAAACAAGGCATCAACTCCCTTGTAGACGACTACTACGTTTGGGAGCCCCTTGACGACGTACCCACCACGGTTTCTGCTTACTACGGCGACGCCGACCTACGTCATAACTATGATGCAGAGTTTAGATTGCACGCAGTTTACGACAAGGATACCGGTTACTATACCGTTATAAACGACCTTGGATATGAAATCATTTACGACTTTGAAAATAACCTCTACGTTATCGGTCTTGGTAGTCAATTAAAGCACACTAAGGCAGTAGAGCAAGTTATAAATAAGGACGTTCCGTACTATTATCAAACCTACACCAACGACGCAGGTAGAACCTTTACCTACGATCTAGGTATGCGTAAGAAAGGTTGGTTTATAGTAGAACATCCCACCTATAAAGTTCTTTACAACCAAGATAGGGACGTTTACGTTGTAGAAACGCAAGCAATTCTAGAAGAATTAAAGGCTCAAAAGTTCTTCGGCGAAAACGAACCCAATGAAGAAACCGGCTACGTTCCACCTAAAGTCTATCCTCTCTCATACGAAACGCAAAAAGGATTTACCTTCAAGTACGACCTTGACTCCGGTATGTTCTGTATGCAATTCCCACGTGGAGACGGCACCAATTACGTAGTCCTTTACGACTATGACGAGAACTACTTCTACGCATCAACTTTCGCAGAGGCACTACAACTACAATCACTTCTTGGCGAAACTCGCGTAGGTTATACTCAAAATTACGACTTCACCAAAGAATACAACTGGGCTGGAGACGACTATACCAAAGCAGACTGGGAAAACACCATATTCCATTCATTCAATTGGACCAACAACATGACTTGGGACGACGTTACTTTGAACGGTGGTAAGTTCGTAGTTTACGTTGTAATCGGTGAAGGCATGATGGCCACTTACCGTGAAAACGTAGTTGTTAAGATCCTCAACAGAGAGGTTGAAACCGACAAGTACGTAAACGTAAATACCGAATCCGGTCTAGTAAAAGCCCCCGTTGCAGACGGCGTAACCATTGATCCTTACGCATACCTCATCTACAAGGCGTTCTTTATGAATAGTGGTATGGTTTCAGAACAAGAAATGATGCAAGGATTTGTAAACTGGTACTTTAAGAAGTACGAAGTAACCTTCCAATTCACTAAGTTCTACAACGATCCCGAAGAGGATACCCCCGATGAAGTAGGTTTCTTTGACTGGAGTTTCTGCTACCCCAACGATCGCGCTATTTACAAAGAAGAACACATAAACAATCGCCATAGCGGTAGTTCATCAAACCCCGATTATTTGGAAAGCAACATTACCTATCTCCATACCGTATTCCATGGTCAAGTAATAGCAATATCCGTTGAAGTATTGCCACGCACCTTGGAAAGCGTTTGGGTAATAGGTCAAGACAACCACAACGAGTACGTTGTAGATGCTCTAAAACCCGATACTTATACTATCCCCACCGAGCTCGTTTACTTCTTTAAGGGACAAGACGGAGAAGAATACGTATTGAACTTAAAAGACTACAACTATACCATAGACGATATTCCTTCACTCTTTAGCACTCTACCCGCAACCTTTGATAGATATGCCTTAGAATTTGAAGGACAAAACTTCCAAAAACTCTTGGAAGGCCCCGATGCCCTAAAGGTTATCAAGTGGAATCATCCCGTAGCAAATAACGTAAAACTAGAGGGCAACGAATATCCCTTCTTAGAGACGGCGGGTGCAACCATTAAGAACGTAACCACTTCTAACTTTGACCTAGCAAACTACTTTGACCACAATCGTGCGTGGTACCTAAACGGCGAACACGACGAAGGTTGGTTCTTCATAGAAGAAGTTGCCCTAACCGTTAGGGTTCCCGATAAAGTAATAGGGGAACACGACTATACGTTCAAGACGGGCGATGACTTCCACGACCAAACCGAAAAGGTTATGAATATCCAAGTTGCTCCTTACTATACTCCCGGTCAAGTTACCATTGGCGACAACTGGGGTGTATATTACGTAGACCCATACGACAGCAATACTTGGATTTTACCTAAGGAAATTTACGTTCACTTTGACGGCACGGTAACGGGTACCTTTGATCCTTACTTTGACACCGTTGAATGGTCTAACGTTGAAGGCGACGACGTCGTTCACTTTGATGCATCAACCGGAGAATATCGCTTGATAGTAGATCCTACCCTAGTAGCAAACTACTACTTCTTGGAAGCAAGCATCGGTGAAGGCGAAAACACTATGAAGGTCAGAATTCTAGTTCAACACATGACCGGTGTTGCAGAGGATATAACTTTCAAGATGATAGATGGTAGCCTAGCAGACGGTAACCTAACGTATGCTGACGTTCTACAACAATATCTAACCTCAACCGATACTCCTCAAAGCGAATATCAACTAAAGAGTTACCTTTGGGCAGTTGACACTTATGCTCGTTTCCAAGTTCCGGAAGTTTTGGATATCGTCTTTGCAGACGGCACCAATCGTATCTATCCTGCATCTTGGCATGACCACGCACCTTGGGTACAGGGCACTACCGTAACCCTAAGCACCACTTTGGGCGACATTCATTCTTACCACAAGGATATGATGCTCACCTATTCAATAGAGGCAAAGACGGTAGAAGATCTACTCTTTAACCTTTGGGAAGAAGATACTCGCGATGCAAAGATGCCCAGTGGCATCAATATAACCGTTGACACCTTTAACAACTACGTTGTTCTAAGTGGAGTACAACTAAATAGGGCTGGCTTAATAGCACTTAAGGACGGCACAGGAATATCTCCTTACGAATTCTTCAACTGGTTATTTAGCGATATCACCGTAGTATTTAGCGAAAGCGATAAGGCAAACCTACGCGTTAACGATGCAACTATCAGCGCAAGCCTACCCATCTTTGGTACTCTAGATACTCAAAAATTAATAGAGGCTTGGACCGGCACCTATGGACAAGGTGTGGATATCTACGTTGGTCAAGACGACGATGCTCACGACTTCACCATTAGGTTCTTGCTTGAAATGACCGAACAAGATAAGCCCTCCATTGACTTTGATGAAGATCAATCACAAATTGTTCTAGAGGCTATAGAACTGGAAATCTATAACGCAGACAACACCTTCAAGTATGAAGGAGGATACGTACTACAAGATCAACTACAATTTACCGTTACTCGCGCAGACGGCACCACCGTTCGTTATGGTGGATCAGGCGCAACCGTGCCCGCAGTTTGGACGGTAGCATTCCCCACTCAAGAGGCAGAAGACGCATTCTTTAGTGCTTCAACCGATAGAATGGTAGAGGTTTACAAGTACGAACAATTAAGCGTTATCAGTGAAGAAAGATTGAAACTCGGTGGTAAGATTTGGCTTTCCACCATGCTACACGATAGTTCACGCGTTTACGTTGAAATTTCTTCCAGCGTTTACGAAATAGGCTCCAACTTCCACTCTGCAGACGACGACGCAAGTCCCTACACCATCTCCTATGGTACGTTGATAATTGACAACTTGTACGACAATTATCCGTTAATTTCCTTCTTGCGTTCGGAAAGACTACCCAGCAATATTAAAGTTGGCGATCCCAGTTCAACTCTTGTAAAGAAAAACATTCTCTGGACGCTAGCCGATGGCGTAGAAGCAGAACTAAGCGCCATAGATTATAGAGGTACTTCCGTATATCCCGGTGGTGAAATAGACCTTGCTACTTCCATCATCATGGGTAAACCCGTTACCTTAAAACTTAAAGTATTACCCACCGAGGTAGTACAAATTGCCTACGAAGTAGAGGACGTTGACGACTCGTTGCACTTCACTTCAAGAGTAAAGCAATCCTACTCCTCAACCTCCATTTACCATCCTTATGGCGAAGTTATCGTGGTTGACATAGATGCTTACCATAACTGGGCATATGGTGGAAACTTCTTGGTTCCCTCCAACATCAACCTTGTTTATAACGCATTGGATCGTACCCTAGACCTCAACGACGACGGAGTAATTGATCCCGGGTATCCCGACAAGTACAACTATGGTCGTGGACTATACTTCTACTACGATCCCGCATGTAGAAACGAACACTTGATTTCTCAAATTGAGTACGATCTAAACGGACACAAGTGGGTAGGACAGGGTAGAATAAGCGATCGTGACGTTTTAGCCTACGCTAAACTAAGCGATGGTCAAACTATAACCGTTATATTCCACTTCTTGGATAAGACTGTAGAGTCCATTAATGCAGGTCAACAAGACGACTCCGTATTAATTCTTGACCCATATACCGAAGACAACATTACCGTACCTAACAAAGTAACCATCAATTTCACCGAAGGTGAACCTCTAGAATACACCACGAACTGGAACGTTCCTGAGAACTTTGAGGTAATGTACGATACCTTCCAAACCGTTCTTGGAGGCGATCACAACAACTTCTTCTCCTTCATTTCTACTTTGAGTGGCTATGAAGGAATGGCTTCACAAGACCTATTGCTTAAGGTAAAGGTTGCGGACAGACTATTTGAAAGTTATCAACTAGTAAACGGAGTGGTTGACTACTATGATAGTTATGAAAACCCCAATGCATACTATCGTTACACCGACCCCTTCGCAGGTAGAGCAAGCGACCTACCCGAAATAGTAATAAGTGCCGACTCGTTTGACGGACAAGACTTTAATTTGATTTGGCAATTTACCGACAGTCAAATTACCGTAGCAGGTACCGTTGACGAAAGTGGCCTAGTACCGATCTACGTTCGTGGACACATCTATAACGTAGACCGTGGTCAACCCGTTGTTATTAAAGTTTACGTTGACAGATGGGATCATAAGGCAGTACGTCGTCCCAGTGCTAACGGCGACTACATCATAATGGAAGGGGATGCAATGAGATTTGTAATTAGTGCAATCACCGGCGTATCTTCCATTGACCATTATAAAGTTGACTTTGAGATTACCTCATCTTCACCCGAAGGCAACCTAGAAAAGACGATGGTTTCCAAGATTTTCGTTCCGGAAGGCATTAGTCCCGAAAAGATAGATCCTTCTTACGACGATAGTTACGAATATCGTATGATTTGGGATAGAGATGCTCTTAATAGAGCACAAGGCGAAGGCGAAGCAACCGGTTACTTCATACTAGCCAACTCTGTAAGCGCAACCAAGTTCCAACTTGTACCCGCTATCTACCAATACGAGAACCCAAGCATTTTGCAAATTGACTTAGGTTATGGTATGGGTACTCAAAACAACGCAATATTCGTAGTTAACCCCTTGAATCCCAAGTGGGTAAACCCCGATACCGGCGATAGTACCGTTTCTGCAATTGGTACTTACAATACGGAGTATGCAATTAGTTACGACGAGCAAGGCTTAGTTACCACCGTAATTTGGGATGGTGTAAATTCACTCAATCTCTCTCATGCATTGCTTGGTGGTGGCATCATAAGAAACTGGACCGTAATGCTTGAATTAACCAGCATCCACGATCCATCATTCTCATATTCTCAAACCTTTGATATCGTACTTGTTGCGTTGGATATAAGTCCTATAAGTTACATTAACAGCAGTAGTCCTGCAGTTAATACTTTGACAGAGGCTCCATACAAGAGTGTATACAATGCAACTACGTACGCGGGCGCGTCTAATCCATATAAGGACCTATACTCTCGTTTAATTAATACTCAAGTAGATCGTGACGGCGAAAAACGCAACGTTCTTGACACTGCCGTTAACGACCTTGGAATGGTTGGTGGTAGACATACTTATAGAGTAGAAAGTTGGGAAGAAGACGTATATATTTCCAATAACACCAAAACCCAATATTCCAAGTCAGTACGTATTGACGGTAGGGTATATAACACCAATATCGTTAAGAGAGTATGGAACCAAGTATTTGAAATTACAGGACTTGACGTTGGATATGGTAAGGGTACCGACCAAGTAAGAATAGAGGCTTTCGGGCTAAACGAAGCACCTATCATAATGGTACTAAACCCCTTAGAGCCCATATTCGGAACCCCCGTAGACGGCGACAAGTACGTAACGCAAATTGACAAGGCAAACGTATATGGTTACTACAACGGAAGCGATATTTCCGCCGAAAACTTTACCTACACCTTAACTTGGTGGGATAGGGCAACCGGTGGTGATACCTTAATTCTTGGTCAAGACCAATTCGTTGGTGGTGGCGTAATAGACTACTGGAAGGTAATAGTAAAGGTCTACGACGGTACAAACGCTATATATGAACAAATAGTAAACGTAAGACTGGTTCTATTAGATATGTCACCTAACAAGACTACCTTCTACAATGCAAGTGACAACGCCGTTGCAAGTGGAGTTAAAATTAGTTATGCCATAAACGATTATAATGACAAAGTAAATCCTTATGGTTCACTTTATACTGCTTCTCTAATAAACGCACTTAATGACGGTATAGCAAATGAGGGAATAACGGATACAACCTCATATCTTTATAGAATCGTAGAATGGGGCGAATATAGCGTATGTAACTCAATTGACGAAAACGGCGATCATAGATGCGACAACTGCAACAACCTCATAGAAGCAGGCAAGACAAAGACCATTAGAAACTCCGTAAAGGTAGAGGTCTACGTTGAAGGAGAGGTAACTCCTTTAATAACCATATACACCGACCTATTCCAAACCGTACTTATTTCATAAATTAACGATGGCTTGAGTCCATCGGGAGGATAATAGTAATGAACAGAAAGATACCGAGATTAATTCTGATTTTACTAATAGTAGCGCTAGCATGTGCGTTACTGGCTTGTAGTAACGTGGGGGATGAAAATAACCCCACCGACCTACCGGGTGGCGATAACAATTCCGGAGATATAACTACTCCGGATAATCCTTCGTCCAACATAAACAAAGGTCAAATCTTTGGCGAAATTAGAGATGGCCTAGTTAGTGCCGGTAAACTCGTAGATGAAGCAACTACGGGTACTCGTTACGTAGATTCAAAGTATACCTTCATAGCCAATTCCGTAAATATTGGTATTGAATATCAAGCAAACTACGATTTAGAACGTACCCAAGACAGCGAAATCATGGTACGAGTTTTTGACTATAACAAGGAAGAAAATACCTTATTCGTATACTTTGTAGACAACGATTTATACGTTGCTATTGGAGAAGAATACATAAAGGTAGAGGACTTTGGTGGTACTTCCACCTTCCAAATTTTCTACGAAACAGTCACCATTTTAGATATGGAGCAAACCCTATTCTCGGAGGAGTTTGCCGAAAATATTGAAGCGATGGCTGCTTCTGTTGATAGTAAAAACATTTCTAAAATTATCCTCTCTGACAGTGAATTCAACGTATCCGTTGACAATATTAACCTTGATACCCTAAAGCCCGTTGTAAACGAGTTTATACAAAACAATATAGCAACCCTCGGCACTCGCTTTGATGCACTAACCAAAAAGATTCTCGGCTTTGAACTTAGTGATCTAGGTAGAGTACAAATAGGTCTATTTAACGCAAAACTACTCACCGTATTTGAAAAACAAATTGACGGCGAACAAAACGTTACCGATTTCAACATTAACTTTGCAGGTAACCAAGCAAATAACATTGATACTTATTACTTTGACGTAGATTACTCTACCGATTACAAAAAGGGCGACGTTAGACTAACCAGGGCCGATGACCCCATGAGTAATAATTACGTTCCCCAAAGTGCAACCTCTTTGGATCTTGCAGGCAAACTTTTCGTGCCGGCCTTTGATAAAACCTTTGATGCTAAAGTACAAGGAAACTTTAGTTCTAACGACAACTCAATAAACCAAATCCTTATTGATATAGTTGATCGTACCGAAAACCAAGGAAACGCAGAGTTTAGTAAGAACAATAGAATATTCTCCGCTTCCTACAAAGACGGCATCACTTACGTTGACACTAAAGGCCTATTTGAAGAACATATAGGCGACTTTATGGAATACGAGAAGTTAGGTCTACCTCGCATTAAGTTTGAAGGACTAAATATGGCTGAGGAACTACAAATACTTGTAGAAAAAGCACTCGGCATGTTGAACGTAGAAATTAACATAGGTGGCCTTTTCGGAAAAGATGAAGACGGATATCCTTCACTAAAAGACAACAAAGAACTATCCTTATATTTAGATAGAATAAAGAGCGATAACGGAGTTTTCTATATCCTTATAGATAATGAACTCTTAAGCCACGTTATAGGCGAAGAGGAAGCAACCATAGTTTCTACTATTGCAAACACTCTCGGACTTGAAGAGGGCATGGTTAGGGACATTATAGGCCTAGGATATTTTGACGACCTTGCTATAGAACTTGCATGGGATACCAATACCGACAACGTTATTATAACGGGTAAAGCAGGGGAAAATGATATCTTTGTATTGACGCTAGGCGCATCAGACGAGCGCAATGAAAACGACAAGTACGACGGCAATGGTCACTTGATCGTAGAATTCCCGGAAGAAATAGGTTACTTTGATACCTTTGAAGAGTTTAAGAATCCCGGAACCATAAATTTACACTTTGAAGGTAGTTTACGTATACAAGGCAAGTCCGAAAGCGACGTAAGCAAACTTATGGGACTCTTTGTTGGCGACGTAAGTGGAAAGAACAGCAGTCTAAAGATGACTACGAGTGATGAACTCGGCATCAAGATGGATCTATGGCAAACCAATAACAAGTACTACGTTAATGCGTTTGTTAGCCTAAACGGAACTCCTTTGGTAGACCTTTGCTCTAGCCCGGAAGACGAGAGTGAACTACTCGTTAATAACCATGCTTTAGGCGTTAAATACGTATTACCCAGAGAAACTACCATAGAACTCATAGGTATACTTACCGAAAGCAAGGATGGTTGGGATTTTGAAAGCATAGTTGATGCTTTGGAAATTCTTGCAACTGAAGGCAATATCTCAAAGGGAGAGTACCCCTGCGTTCACTACGACTTTGATAAGGATGAAAAATGTGACTGCTGTAAAGGTTTCATTTGTGCACGCCTTGACGACAAAGTGGCAGATGGCGTTTGTGACCTATGTAACAAGGCTATTTGCGATCACGTTGACGTAGATGCTAACGGTGTTTGTGACGAATGCAACGTTACTATATGCGTTCACGTTGATGTTCTAGGCGACGAAGTTTGCGACAAGTGCGACGTTACTTTGGGCGCTCCCGATTATTTGTCGGTTATGTTAAGTCCCTCTTACGATAGTAAGGGCAAGAAAATAACTGATCCGTTGGATAGCATTTTTGGAATAGAGGACTTCATGGCAGAATTGAAGGTTAAGATTTCCTTCTCTAAGCCTATCATAAACGTAGATGCAAGCGAATACTCTGCTCCTATTATCAACGTAGTTGATGAAAACGGAAATATGGTAGACGAAGAACGTTGGGCCTCTATTTACGAAGCAAAGTGGGCGGAAAACGCTATGGTTACCTTTGGTAACGGCACGGCGCTATCCTTCAAACTAACCTATGAAGGCGAATCTGCTACTATCAAAGACGGCGAATTTGAGTATTATCCCGAAGCAAAATTATTCGGTCAAATTGCCAAATATAGAATGTTTATAACCGATCTGGAAAACGGCACCAAGAAGGTTAAAGAACTTTATAGCCCCGATAGTACCATTTATAAGATGGTTATTGACCCCATTGACGAAGAACCCATTCCCGCAACCATAGGCGTTCTTTACATGGACGGATCTATAGGCACGTTATCTTATGATTTCGTTGATTTCCCTTATGATAACGAAACCGTTCAAAACTTAATGGGTGGTTTGCAAGAAAAAGAATATACCATCGTTATAGGTAAAGGCTCCATAGCCGAGCAAAAGTTTAAGATTGCACTAGAGGTTAAGGGCAGAAATGCCGTGGCTAACGAATACTATGGTATTGAAGAAGATGGTTCTTATTATAGAGTTCCAATAGTTGCTCACGTAACCATAGACCCATTCCAATATTATTTGGATAATAAGTCTGCAACCAGCCTAGGTCAAACCTACTATCCCTTCAGTTATAAAGACCCCGTAGACGGCAGTTATTCAGACGTATTAAAGATTGGCTTCGTGGAATATACCGGTTCAAGCAATATTGAATACGTAGAACTTCCTAGGTTTGACTGGGGATTTGACACTTCCAGAATTAAGTATTCAGGTGGCGAATATACCATAGTACAAAAGTATAAGACTATGCGTATAGCCCTCGTTGTAACAATTGAGGCAAAGAAGTTCTCACACATTCAAATTAACACCGAACTTCCCGGACAATACACAATAGATAGTTTGTCGTCTGAAACCTATTATATTCCCTCAACCACCGACGAGAAGAATGAAGTAAGAATTTACTTTACTTCCGGTTCTTATAGAATAATAGGAAACGAGCCCGCAGGTTTCGTAAATACCGATCCCGATTGTGACGGATACTATAACGAGTCCTTGGATTGGACCATTAAGTACGCAGATAACGTAACCGTACAACGTACCATTAACCCCTTGAACAATGGTAAAACCAATAAGACTGAATGTGTATTTGGTGATTCCGACAGCATTGGTTCGCAAGATATAACCCTAGAGGTGTTGTGCCCCACTCGTGAAATAAGAACGAGAGCGCAAACCGTAATGGCATATACCTCCATAAACTACGTAGAGGGTACCAATAACGTTCACGAAAGTTCCAAGATAGAACCCGTTAAAGTAAGCCTTGCAAGTTTTGATAGGTTTGAATCTGTTTACACGGATTATTATGACTTTGACCCCTACAAGAAAGGAACGGCAACCCTACCGGAAATCGTATACGTAGAGGTTATGTACCAAGGAAGAATGCAAGTTGTAGGTTATCCCGTACTTTGGATAGCAGAAAACAACATTCTTGAAGAAAAACAAGAGATTATAGAGGGCACCTCTCTATTCAAGACGGTATATAGCATAAAGAATGCGTTTGCCCAAGAAACCTATATGCGCGTAAGAGGCGTAATAGGTAAATATGAAGATGCTAACAACGACGGCATTTACGACGGCATAACTCAAACGTTAGAAATGGTAATTTGCAACCACTCTGCAAACTACAGCAACGTTGACTTCTTTGATGCAAATGGAGATAGAATAAATACCGTTTTAAGAAGATACAACGAAGAAGGCACGGAAATAGTAGATAATTCCGACCAAGTAGAATCTTATAGAAAATACTACGTAGAGGGATTAAACCCATACGAAGAGTTCATGCTCCCCACCTCCCTAATTCTCTACTTCCCGGAAGAAACAGGCATACAACAACAAGAGATGGGCAACCTCTTCTGGTATCGCAAAGATGCAAACGGCGATCCTATTGAAGGAAGCGCACAAGGATTTATACCTAGTGGAAAGGGTGGCATAGTAACCGTATATACCGACGTTGAAAGTGCAGACGGTATCATTAAGCAAACCGTTGAGTTGAACCTTTCATACGTATATAAAGAGGTAAACGAAAATCGTATATATGGTCTTGCCTCTGTTGACGAAGCAACGCTAACCAAGTTTGAAACCTATCACTATTTGTTAATAGATCCATACGATGAAAATCACGTATCACAAAAACTATACGAGGATCTATATGGTATTACCCACATAGACGTAGGCTTTAACGATGGTACCAGAACTTATGGTAAACCCATTGAAATAGAATGGATTAACCTTGAAGAGTTCCTATCAATCCTAAGAAGTCCTCTCGGCTCTTCCGTATACCACGATATAGGAGAAAATATTTACTTCTTAAGAGGTATTATTAGAAAGGGTACGCCTCAAGCCCAAGAAATCAGAATGGGATTTAGAATTGAGCAAAGAGTACTTGGTGACATCAGTTTTGGCAACTACGACAAGAACCTTTCTGCAAAAGACGAGAATGGTCTCTCTGCGGTAACCTTGCAAACGGAAATCCAACGCGTAACCTATAAGTATCAAGAGGTTGCAGGTAAGAGAGAACCCCTCATTGGCGAGGACGGCAAACAAGTAGTAGAAATCACCGGCGAAAACACCATTGATATCGCTATCAATAAGTACTTTGCCCTAACCAATCAATATGGACTATGCACTCCGAGTGAATACATAGAATACATATTCTCCAACGTTACCCTTTCATTTGCATCTACTGCAAGAAGGGGACTTAAACTTGACTACGTGCTACCCGAAAACTTTGACCAATTAGTTTATGGAAACGTAGAAACCTCCGATCCCAACGTAACGGTAACCGACACTCACGTAATATTCCGTTTCAGAATAGAAAAACTTACCAAGTCAAGTGGTACTCAACCCTTTGACGTAACAGTATCATTCTTAAAGGATAACACTATACTAGAAGAGGGAGATGCTTACAACGAGGCAGTAGAAGTATTTGACGCTCATGGTAGCGCCCTATATGCAACGACCGATGGTTATAAGTTAGATAAAGAGTTTGTTGTAGATTATAGATATAGTGGCGCCGTTAAGTACACTAACCTCGTATGGAGAGCAGAAGAAACCGTTACCAGTCTAGTAAACGACGAAAAGATTGATGCCGGCGCGATTGTAGAAAACGTTAAATACGACTTCTTCAACTTTACTTCCACGCGTATAGTAAAACTAACGACCGAACTTCCCAACGGCCAAATCTTTAGAAGACATATAACCTTCTATGCTAAGAACGTAAACTTTACCAAGTATCATACCAATAAGAGCGAACAAGATCCAAGTGGCTTGTATCAAATCAAGAATGGTACGCTACTCATAAGTAACGTTTACGATTACTTACCTCTTGAAAATCTAATCCTAAATCTTCCCACGACGATTGTGCCCGATCAAACGTCGGCATTTACCAGTGCTTACGACATTGAGTTCAGTCTAATAGGAAGTTGGATGCCCGGTGCAGGCTTTGCAGACGATAATAATCCCGAGTTGTTTGACGTTGCTAAATTAGAAGACGCAATTACTTCAAACGGATTAAATGCTACACTTCTTGCAACCAATAAGATTGTTGGATATAACGGCGAAGAACAAGAAATAAGACTATTTGTAGAAGTAACCAAGTTGTCGGCAGGTCAAATTAGCCATAGTGATTACGTCATTAACGGCAACAATATGACCTTTGATCAATATGCAAATAGTGGAGAAGGCAAATTCGTATTGCCAAAGGACATCAAAGTAACCTTTGGTGAAGTAAATTATGAGTTTAAAGAAGACTCAAAGCCACGTCCCGTTGAGTATTATATCCGTAATAACGTAAACAAAGAAGAGTATACGTTAATAACCGAAATTCCTTACAACAACGTAGGACATACTCTATCACAAGAATATGGCTATGGGGTAAACGATCCTATTTACTTAAAGGTTGCATTGCCCGATGGAAACGATACTCTCCGTTTGATAGTAACCTTCCCATGCAGAGTGCTTGAAGACGTATTCTATTACTCTAAGACAGGAGAGGGCACAAGTGCTCTTGTAAATGGTATCTACTATGTAGATCCATACGATAGAGCAACCTTCAGTTTGCCTACCACGGCTCAATTTAAGTACTATGAGAAATACGTGGACGAACATTCAAATGAAAACGTAAGTGGCAGAGATCTCATTACCCAAAACGTTGAGTGGACTCTTGCAACGGAGAATGCTCCCTTCACCATGGTAGACGGCCATTACGTTTATGATGGTGGCGATTACGAGGGCGCAAGTTACTTGTTCTATTCAAGCCTAAGAAACTTTGACGAATTAGATAAAGAACAATACTTCATTTTACAAGTATACGTTCTCAACAGAACGCTCACTCGTCCTCAAAGTTACCCCAATACCCTTAAGGCAGAAAATCCCTTTGGTATGTTGGTTGAAGATCTACCTTCTACTTTAAGCGAAGAGGACTTTTATGACCTAAGCGCTATGCGTGGCATCACTAATGCGGAAAGTAGTGCTTTAGATGCTTTGTATGAAAGCCTTTCACAAAACGCAAATAGCACCATAATCTATTATGATGAAATAAAGAACGATAACGTAAGCATTTATGATAGCGCCTACGTTTCCGCTCTCACCCCCGTTCTTCCAAACGTTCTTTGGAGAATAGAAAAGGATGGTGTAAAAGTAGATCTTGTAAACGACGACATTAAGGTAAACGGTGGATTTGAGTACACCATTTACGGCTATGTGGGTAACGGAATCGGCGATAGTCGCACCTCCGGTCAAGTTATGGAGATGACTTTCTTTGCAGATACGTGGACTTTTAACAAAGTAAACGGTCTAAAAGAAAACGTTATTGAGTTTAACGACTTTACTCTAGTATCCATTGCCGAAAGTTTCAACGTTTCCTTTATAGTTGTAGATAAGAACGGCAATGAAACCGTAGAAGTACTAACCTTCTATCCCGAGTATTACGTAAACTCCGTAGAAAGGGGCAGAACCATTATGTCTTGGAATAAGACAAACTGGGGAGATTCTGCAGAACTGGGTTCCATAACCTTCTCTAACGCTTACAAAGACGAATTAAGCAACACTTATACGACTGCTAACGTTTATAAGTTTGACGCACAACAAGTTGGTATAGACGAACTTAACTTTGGATTTGGCGCCGGCTATGCTTATAGTGGTGACGTTGAACTTGTAATAGACCCCTTGAACCCCGTAATACCCACTACGGCTCTTGCAAGAGGTAGATTAAACCTAGATGCTCAAACGCTAATTTATCTTGGCGAAGTTCAAGTTGATTGGCAAAACAAGGACGCATCCAGCCCCGAAAGTATATATCATATTGATCTTAAGGGTGGCACAAGACTTGTATATTGTGACGTAACCTCCGGTGGAGATAGTGACACGAAGTTTACCTTTGCAGTACGCGTTACCTATTTGGATCGTACTCCTCGCGCAATTTCCACAAAGGAAAGTGGTTACACTAACGTTGCTAAGGACGGCTCCTTGTATCCCTTGCTCCGTGTAAATACCAACAGCCAAGGCAAGTTGGTTTACAACTATACCTTCGTAGTAGACCCCACTCCTACCGATGATAGACTCTTCAAACTAGAAGGTGGAACCAACGTTCTATACCCCGCGAATAACGATGGATACCTAAGAAGTCGTTACACCTTGCCCTCCACGTTGGTACTGGGCTTTGCTAACGACTACGACGCTTACGACGTTGCAACCGAAGCACTACAAAAATTCGGTGCAGAAATTACTCTCGTTGACATTGAATGGGTATTAAGTCGTGATATTTCTCTAGTTGGAACAAATGAAAAGGGTGGCGCAATATCTGCTAAGATTAGAAGATTCCGCGTACAATACGTTGTTGGCGGTGAAACGATTACCTCCGACCTCTATAACTTCGTAGGTGACGACGAAAGATTCGGTACCTATCTAGATCTTTCCCTCACCACGGTAAACAGACAAGTAGAATACACCTACGTACTCAAGAACGGAGAGGAAACCATTCTTTCCGAGGTTCCCGAAGGTGCCGTTGACAACTATCAACAAGCAAGAGACGAGTTCTACATTGACCCCTATAACATTGCCTTCCCCGAAGACGTATACGTAATCTTTACCGGTTCAACCATTCCTTATCATGCAACTGACATAGAGTGGAATTATAATAAAGATCACCTATTGACGGTTGGCGTTATTACCGGCGCAATAGGCGAAAAGTATATGGTTATCACGGCCAAGATGAACGTCTATGGTACAACCTTACAAGTACAATTCCCCATTAGAGCGCGTAATATTCCCGTTTCCAAAGACGTTGGCGATGGTCAAACGACCAAAGAACCAATGAGTGGTGGTACTTTGTACGTGCTTGCGGGAATACCTCTAGAAGAACAATTACCAAAACAACTCTACTATCGTTTTGATTACGATGGCTTCTCCGAAATCGCACCCGTACCACTTAGTTTCCCCGCTAAGAGTCTATCAACCGTTAAGACGGACGTAGCGGGTAGGGTATACTCCAACGTAGATGCTATGCTCGGCTTGGTTGACGACGACAACGTAGTATTTACAATTAAGGTAATAGATCCCAAACTCTATGCTCTACGTTCTACCGTAGCAAATAGTGCAATAGGTGCTCGCGCATCTTCGTTGGGCTTTGTAAACGGTGGATTCATTTACGACTACATACCAATTGGTATTAACGCAGCAGGAACCTATATCCCCGGTCCCGAGACCAACATCTTGCCCGATAGAATTATCGTTTCTGAAGACGGCGAGTATATGGAAATAGTAAACATTGAGTACGACGTTGAGAACTTGGTTGCTAACATTGAATGTCGTTACACCTTCTTGTCGTTTAACGATTCACCCAGACTTTCCGGTGATAAAGATGCTACAAGCGAAAACAGCGACAAGATGTTCATTTCCTTCAAGATGCCAATTAAGACCTACTCTTACAATTGGATAGAGGAAGAAAGCGTAACCTTTGAAACTACGCTACTAAGATTCCCGCTTGGTACCGAAGTAACTGCAAGCGATCTACCTTTAACGACTTCCGGAATCGCTCCCATATGGGAATTGGATACTCTAAACCAAAACAAAGCAGGCGAATATACGGCAACTTGCTACTACACCAATGCTTATGGTAGAGTTATAAGTGGCGCAATAACCGTAATTATAGAAAGAAGAAGGGTAACTCAAGACGACTTCATTTGGGAAGAAGTAGACGGAGTAAACTTCCGTAATAGAGAATACTCAGGCGAAGAATTAGAGGTTAAGGACTTTGTTAAGAGTGTAGAACTTCTCCGTGAAGACGGCTCTTATGCACCTATTAACTTCACCGTTCTTTATTCAATAGACGGAAGAATTAACTGGTCTGCAACACAACCCGTTGAGGTTAAAGAAAATGCCGATGCAGAAGATTACTTCATTAGGCTTATTGTTAACGATGGCGATGATTATAACTTCACCGGATTCGTTGACTATAAGATGGTTATTAACAAACGTATCATCAATGCCGATAACGTATTCTTCTATGAAAACGTAGACAGTCAAGGCAATCCCATTAGAATAGAAGAAAGCAGATACGACTACGTTGATGAAAACGGCACAAATCTTTCCACTATGATACAACAAGTAACCTTTGAGTATAATGGTAAAGAAAGAACCGTCGCAGTTGCCGGCATACCTACCGGAGCAAGAACGGAAGCAAAGTACGGCTATTATAACCCCAACGCTTCACAACATCAATTCATAGAAAACTTAAGACCTATAAACGTAGGAACCTACGTAATGGAACTTGTATTTACCGGTGGACAACGTAACTATACTATAGGTGAAACCAACTTCATCATCGTAATACACGTAACGCCCAAGAAGGTAAACTACACCATTGATACAGACTTTGAGTACACCGGTGAATACTTTGACGTTCCCGTTAACGGATTGCCCGAAGATTTAGCCGGAATAGAGGTAACTTATATTTACAAGAACCTAACGACCGGTCAAACCATGGCTCCCGGTTCTAAGATAAAAGATGCCGGTTCTTACCAAGTAACCGTAAAGATTGATGGTGGAATTAACTATCCTAGTGCAAACGTGGGCGCAAACGTTTATAACGCACTATATGAACACAACTTTATCGTACACAAGAGGGAAGTAAAACTAATAGTAAACAATCTATCAAGCGAATACTTAGATGCTCTTGTAAACTTAAGGGATAGCAGTAAGACTCTAACTTTGGTTTCTGCAGATAATGAGAAAGAAGCCGGTTTGGTTGGTAGATACGACACCAACTTACTCGTAACCTTCGGTGACCTAGAGGTTGTTTGGGCAGGTGGAACGCTAACAAGCAGACATATAGTTGGAAGTTATCCTTTAACTCTTGCAAACAAGAATGCCGTTCTTTCTGCAGACTTCCACAAGAATTACCTGATAACCGAGGTGGTTGACGGCGTTTACAACATTGTTGCCGACAAACCCAATACTCGTGTAATCCAAGATAGAACGGAACTCTTAGAAGCACTTGCTCAATTAGGAGCAGGCGACGGCGCAAGTTCTACTGCAATTTGGTATCTTGCTCCCGGTGAATACGGAACCATTACTATTAGTAAAGAGGTAAACCTCTCCTTGATAGGTGCATATGCTCAAGACGAGGAAATGGAAAGGATAGCAGTACACTTTGATCAAATCATTGTAAACAAGGGTGCGCTATACTTAGATATCGTTTCTCTAACCAGCGTTGCTAACGATGCTTCCATTAGAGTAGGAGCAGGTGCAAGTGCATTGACCGTATCCAGAAGTGAGTTCGTAAGAAAGGGAACTACTGCACTAACGAATAGTAAAGCAATAGGAACCGAGGCCGGATATAAGAGTACTGTTTACGTTACCGATACCTACTTTAACGGATATACCACCGCTATCTATCTATTGGGTGGATCCCTTGAATTACGTACTTCTACCTTGTATAGAAACATAAACGGCGTATATCTACAAAACGGCAATATCGTACTAGATACTAACGTATTTAATGCAAATAGCGGATATGCCGTGAACATTACGTCAGAAAAAGCAACCACGTCTATCTTTGATAATGAATTTACCGTAAACGATACGGCAATCAAGTCGGTAGTTGCTCTAAGAAACGACATACAAGCACAAAACGTATTCTCACAAAATAGAATAGCATTAGAAGTTCTCTGTTCTAAATGCCACAAGAATTATGCCGTAAACGGACAAGAATATTGTGACCAATGCACGTTGGAAACGGAAGACTAATAGAATTAACGAACTATAACCAACAAGGGGAAAGGGCAACCTTTCCCCTTGTTTATTTTGGCGCCGGTTGCTCATACTTTTCTTATGAAAAAGGCGCTAACTATAGTATTTTTAACAGCACTCGTACTTTTTACGCTTAATCTTGATATTACTTCAAAAATAACCGGTAAAATATCCGGCGCATTGGCACCGTTGTTATTGGGTGTGTTTTTTGCGCTACTAATAAAAGCACCGGTGGATTTTTTAGAAAATACCATTTTATCTTCACCAAAACTGGGAAAGGCTCGTAGACCTCTCGCCTTGGGGATTTCTTTAGTGTTCGCCGTCGGACTTTTGGTATTAATAGGATATTTGGTAGTGCCGGAGTTAATAAAAAGCATTACTGCCTTAAAAGAGAGCCTAGAATGGATGATAAACGGCGGGCTTGAAGAAGTACTCAAACTGCCAAAAGAAGTCGTAGAATGGCTTAAAAAGGGGCTGGAGGCGTGGCTTAAGCAGACGGATAAATTAGTCCCTTACATGGTTGCACGGGTGGGGAATACCCTAAAGGGTATAGTAAGTATTCTTTTTGGGTTGATGCTCGGAGTAACTATGCTTTTGGGGGATGGCAAAGGTGGTCGTATGCTTATGCAATTGGGTATAAAAATATTTGGAGAAAAGAAGACTGAGTTTTTCTGGGGAGCCATAAAGGCCGTGACGGAAAAGTTCTCAAAATATTTGGGTGGTAGTACGATAGAGGCGCTATTGTTTTCATTAATTTGCTATTCAATATTTTTAATATTTAAAGTTCCTTATGCGTTATTGCTTGCCGTTGTGGTAGGAATATTTAATTTAGTGCCTACCGTGGGTGGTTTGGTAGGTGGGGTGGTAGGAGTGATAATACTGGCTCCAATATCGTTAAAGAGTGTGTTAACGTTTGTGATAATAACGCTAGTATTACAGCAAATAGAACAGGTTACCACCTATCCGATAGTGGTGGGAAAGTACGTTGGACTATCTCCTTTCATGGTGCTTCTTGCCGTAGTCGTGGGCGGTGGACTGTTTGGATTTTGGGGATTTATGCTGGGAGTACCGATAGTCGCATTCGTCTACAATTTAATTTTGGTTGTCACGGATTGTGAGACGGAAAAAGTGGAAATGCGACAAAATTAGGGGAAATGGGAGGTGTAAAAAATTTTAATATATACGCGTGGAAATAGTAATAACGAAGAACTTGAAAGAGAGTCTGCTTTCTTACGTAACAAACAATTTCCCCTACTGTGACGTTGGCATAGTGGGGGATTTTGAGTACGTTCGGCGAGCGTTGGAAAGGGCTGGGAATAGGGTGATAGATTGTCATAAAGAGGTGCCTCCCAGTGTGCGCGTAATGATTGCCTCCGGAGAAGAGGAGACCGTTTTGGAAGCAAAAAAGAGTGGACTTCCTTACGTTGTGGCAGGACAAAAAGTAAATCTAGTTACCTTTCAGAACTTTGGAATATACGACTTCCAAAAAGTGGAATATGGATACCCAAATATTGTATTTCTAGATAACACCAATGATGAATATTTATTCCAGGCAGAGGTTGAAATTTTGCTAACTGCACTCTACGTAGAATCATTAAGTATCTTTGGTAGTGGTAGGCTTGGTGAGAAGGAGAGGGTTGCTTACAACTTACTAAAAGAGTTTGTGGAAATAGAGGGAGAATTTAGAACCGACGAGGAGTTGCTTAAATTTTTAAGCACCGGCATAGAAGCCCTTGGTGGGTTGGAGTACGTGTCGTTTCTCTTTGAAACGTTAAACCGTTTGCACCCTTTGGACAATATACACGCGCGCTTTTACGCGCTATTTTCTCTTTTATATTTAAAAAGACAGTTTACAAACTATGATTTTTGCGCTATACTACCTTGTGTGGACTTAGTTCGCGCGCGCATTATAGCCGAGTTAAACGGTATCAAGTTACCTCTGGAGAGGGGAAGACCGCCACAAGTAAATTTCCTTCTAGAGCAGGTAAAAGACTTTATCCCCACGGAAAATGAACTGGAAAAATTGCTTAATTCTTTTAGACTTTCTGCAGGGGACGTCAAGGTTGATTTAGATGCAATAATTACCGCTATAATCATAAGCGCGATTCTGCTCCCTAAAAAACATCTCGTTAGGGACCTTGTAGAAAGCGGATATTTAGACGCGCTAACGTTTAACACAAAGGAAAAATATGAGAGCAACCGTTGATGCCGATTTATTCTTGTTTGATTTAGATGGAACCATCTATCTTGGCGATAAACCCATAGAGGGTGCTATTGATACCTTAAAAAAACTTACCGCCATGGGTAAGAAGGTTTGTTTTTTAACCAACAACTCATCAAAAGACAAGCGCGAATACGTCAAAAAGATTGCATCCATGGGATACCCCGTTGACCTTTGGCAAATAGTAACCAGTACTATGGCAACGGTACAATTTTTGCACACCCGTCGCCCTTCTAAGAGCGTATACCCAATAGGGACGCCCACCTTCGTTAAAACCTTGGAAGAAGAAGGTGTTCCGATCAGTGAGGATGCCGACATAGTTTTACTTGCGTTTGATACCACTCTCAATTATGAAAAACTTTGGAAGGCCAATATTTTGCTAGAAAAGGGCAGAGAATTTATGGCTACTCATCCCGACACCGTATGCCCCTCCGATATCGGTGATATGCCCGACGTAGGAGCAATGATGGCACTCTTTGAGTGTTCTTGTGGTAGGGCACCCAGCGTTATATGCGGTAAGCCTTATTCTCCAATGGCAGAAATCATAGGACACCTTTTTGATATTCCCAAGGAAAGAATCGTTATGATAGGCGACCGTTTGTACACCGATATCCTTTTTGGCATCAATAACGGATTCCAATCGGTACTAGTACTTTCCGGTGAAACAACTAAAGAAATGCTATCTGCAAGTGGCATTAAGCCCAGTTTTGTGTTTGATAGCGTTGCAAGTCTTGTTGAAGGCGAGTAAAAAGTGTAAAAATCTTTGCAAATCCTTGCAAAAATAATATTACTATTATATAATAAATAAGTTATACAAAACTTTTCGGAGTAAATATGAAGAAGAAACTATTAACTTTAGTAATTTGTGTGCTTCTAGTTGGCGTTATGGCTTGCACCTTGGTTGCATGTAACGAAAACTATAAGCAAGATGCCGTAGCAACCGATCTTTCAGATAGTACCGTAAGTTCTAACGGTGGCTTAGCAGTTAGAGTAGGCAAGTACGTATATTTCATTAACGGCTACGCAGACGTAACCGGTGAAAATGAATTCGGAAAAGCAGTTAAAGGCGCTATAATGAGAGTAGAACTAGAAAACGGCGCTCCCAAGAAGTCAACCCTTACTACTATAGTTCCCAAGAACGTTTACAACACCAACACTAAGGTTGGCTTAACCGTTCAAGACGGATACATTTACTATACTTCACCTTCTACGGAAAAGGGTTCTGATGGTAATGCAAAAACTGCAAACATGTGGATTTTGCGCACCAAACTTGATGGTTCGGAAACCCAAGTTTTGGCAAAACTAGACGACTACACCACCAACTTCCGTGTTGCTGGGGACTACCTAGTATACCTTGATGCAGACCGCAACCTACACGCAATTGACCTAAAGGCAAAGAAGATTAAGGACGAAGTTGTAAAAGAAGAAATCTCTTCTGCATTCCTTACCTATACTTACGAAGACGCTCTTCCCGGTGTAGTATTCTTTACTTCCGTTGCAGACAGCAAGACCGAGACACACAATACCATTTGGGCATTCAATAACGGCGAAGTTAAAAAAGTTCTAGACGGCAAATATTCTTACGACCAAGCAACCCTTCTTCACAAGAATGGCTATACTTTAAGTATTCTTGACGTACAAGTTATTGGTGGAAAGACTCGTCTTATCTACTCCAAGACCGATGGTGGTACGAATAGCACTTCTAAGGGCGACTATTACTACGACTTTGATGGTAGTCTTGGCTTTGATGCTAAGAACGAAGTTCGCATGACTTCCGGTGTAAACTATACCGCATACAAATTCTTTGACGGCAACAACGTACTCGCAACCGATTCCGACTCTATTGACTATCTATACCTCAAAGAT
>JAZSKG010000232.1:0-19937 GCA_045534735.1 Candidatus Stercoripulliclostridium sp. | reverse complement strand
ACTAAAAAAGAATTTGATGAATTTAAGAATATTCTTGCTTCTTTAAGAAAACTTCCCCAAGGTTTCTTACGTGACGTTATAATGAAGAAATCTTCTACCGACATTATGAACGTATTACAAAGAAGTGTTCTTACCCTTTATGCGTATGATGAAAATCCTGACAGCATTGCCATGGATAACGTTTTAATGCAATGTTTGGATTTAATAGCAAAGTTTCCCATGCTTTCTGCGTACGGATATCAAGTATTTAGTCATTACCATGAAGATGGCGATTTGGTTATACATCAGCCTGATCCTAACCTAAGTACTGCAGAAAATATTTTAAGAATGCTCCGTGACGACGGCAAGTTTACCCCATTGGAGGCGAAACTATTGGATCTATGTTTAGTATTGCACGCAGAACATGGTGGCGGAAACAACTCTTCTTTTACTTGCCACGTTGTAACCAGTTCCGGCACGGATACGTATTCTGCTATCGCTGCTTCTCTTGGTTCGCTAAAAGGACCTCGTCATGGCGGTGCTAATGCTAAAGTAATCAGAATGATGGACGATATTGCACAAAACGTTAAGAGTCATAGCGACAAAGACGTAAAAGAATATTTGGGTCAAATCCTTGACGGAAAGGCATTTGATAATCAAGGTCTTATTTACGGTATGGGACACGCAATATATTCTAAGTCCGATCCCAGAGCAAAAATCTTAAAGAGTTTTGTAAAGCCTCTTGCTATTGAGAAGGGAATGGAAAAAGAGTATGCTTTATATCGTAAAATAGAAGTATTAGCCCCCCAAGTTATTGCCGAAAAACGTAGAATTTACAAGGGTGTTTCAGCAAATATTGACTTCTATTCGGGCTTTATATATCGTTTACTCGGTATACCAACCGAACTATTTACCCCGATTTTTGCAATTAGCCGTATAGCCGGATGGTCGGCACACCGTATAGAAGAACTTGCAAATGCCGGTAAGATTATTCGTCCTGCATATGATGCAGTGGCACCACGTACAAAGTACGTAAAACTTAGTGAAAGAAAATAGGAGAGCATATGTTAAATCTTATACCAAAACCAAAGTTTCAAGAAGAAAGATTCGGTGAATTCGTTATAAATGCAGATACAACTCTTTATGCAGACGATAACTTGATTTATGCTCGTGAGGTGCTAAATACTTACGTAGAATCCGTTTGTGGATATAAGTTACCGGTAGTTGTTTCCAAGCAAGCCAAAATAGCATTTTTGTATGATAGACACGTTGCTAAAGAAGGTTACGTTATGGAGGCAAGCGTAGATGAGTTAGTCATTAAAGCCTCAAGTAGCATAGGAGCCTTTTATGCCGTACAAAGCATTCGCCAGTTGACGGGAGGCGACCTTATTGACAACCCTGATTTCCTTACCTTACATGCTTTACGTATAGAAGACGAGCCCCGTTATGGAATGCGTTCCATTCTTTTTGACGAGGCTAGATATTTCCACGGAATGGACGTCGTTAAAAATCTTTTGGATATGATGGCATACCATAAGTTAAATACTTTGCATTGGCATTTAACAGATAACGTTGGCTGGAGGATAGAGATTAAAAAATATCCTAAACTCACAGAAGTTGGTGCCGTTCGCAAGGGAAGCCAAACAATGGCATGGGAAAATAGTTTTGTAGATTGGACTTTGCACGAGGGCTATTATACCCAACAAGAAATAAAAGAAATCGTTCAATATGCAGAAAGACTTAATATCACCATTATTCCAGAAATAGATATGCCTGCCCATTTTGGTTCAGCAATTGCTTCATACCCATGGCTTTCTTGCTCCGGGAAAGAAATAGAAGTGCCCGTTAGACATGGTAGCACACCGGAAAATAACGGCATTGGTCAAGTTATTGCTTGCGCGGGTAAGGAAACCACCTACCAATTCATATACGACGTTTTAGATGAAGTTTGCCAACTCTTCCCCGGTCCATACATTCATATTGGTGGAGATGAAGCCCCTAAAGGCGAATGGAAAAAATGTCCTCATTGCCAAAAACTTATAAAAGATTTGGGACTAAAAGATGAAGAAAACCTACAAGGCTATTTTAACAACAAAATAGCAGTATACCTAAAGCGTAAGGGCAAGAGAATGATAGGCTGGAATGAAATTTTATCTTCCAAAAAATTAGACAACTCCATAATCGCACAATATTGGACACAGAAACGCGATTTTAAAGTAGAAAACTACCTTTTGAGTGGCCACGACGTAATAATCTCCAAGCATCAAGCATTCTATTTTGATATGCCTTATGCACAAAATAATCTAAAGACTACTTATAAGTTTGAGCCGGAGAAATACAACCTTACTACAAAGAGTGGTGGAATATTAGGCTTAGAAGGATGTTTATGGACGGAATGGATACCTACTGAAGATAGAATTAACTATCAATTGTATCCCAGAATGCAGGCCTTTGCCGAAGTTGCATGGTCGCCTAAAGAGGTAAGAAACTATAATGATTTTATTGTCCGCCTAAAGAAGTTACTTCCTGTTTTAGATAAATATGACGTAGTATATTGTCCTCTAAATATGGTAAATCAAGGTGGATTAAAACGTTTAAGAATAATGGGCGAATTCCAAAACAGGAATGCTCACGCAGAATTCAATACAGCAATGAACGTTAGAAAGAGGAAAAAATATCGTGTATGATAACGATTTTATCCGTTACTAAGGTTATTACAAGGGATGATTGTTTTAAGCATATAGAGTTCCCATTCGTCGTAGACAAAGAATATAGGAAACTAGTTGTTTTTTATGACTATTCTCCCAAAGATTATGACGGAAGTGACGCCTATGAAATGGTGCTTGATGCTTTTAAAGAAGCATACGGAAAGTACTCGTTTAACGAAGAAGAAATAAAGAATGAGTTGCCTCTTAAGAATCACGTTACTATTTCTATTTCTAAAGACGATAAACTCATAGGAACGGCACATAGGCACGCAAACGCCTTAACCATGGAAATAGGGGGAGAATTTGCGACGGAAGGGTGCCATAAGACAAAGATTATTCCCGATAATTATTCAGTAGTGCTTTCTGCCCACGCAGTATTAAGCGAGAAAATAGTGGCCAACGTACGGGTGGTTGCCTATGAATAAACTCAAGTTTGAATTACATACGCACACCTTACATAGCGACGGAGGTTTTACACCTAGGGAACTTGTAGAAAGTGCAAAAAAGCACGGATATTATGGAATTGCTTTAACCGATCACAACACCACCAGTGGCTGCGATGAGGCCGTAGAGTGCGGAAAAAGGTTGGGCGTGTTGGTAATTCCGGGTATAGAATGGACCACCTTTTACGGACACGTTGTCGTGCTTGGTGGTAAGTCGCAAGTAGATTGGCGTAGCATTACACGTAGTAACATAGTGGATAAAATACGAGAAGCGCAGGCGGCGGGCGACGTTGTTGGGATTGCGCACCCATATAGAGTGGGATATCCGGTATGCACCGGAGGTAGAAATACCTTTCCTGTTGATATATTTGAGCACCTAGACTTTTATGAAGTAATCTCCGGCGAGATTGAGGATGAAACCAACAGACGCGCGCAAGAGGAATATCGTTTAATAAATGAAAGGTATGGTATAAGCGCAGTATACGGCAGAGACTGGCATAGAGATATAGATAATATTGGAAGTAAATATGGCGCAACCTATTTGCTATCTGACAAAGAAAATATTAGCGTAGAGGAAGCACTTTTCCTTATTAAAACGGGTAAAACTCTTGTTGGGACAAGAGAAAACGACATAAATCTTTTGGAGGAATAACGATGATTACTGCACACGGAGGCGCACTTAATACCGGAAGAAATACATATGCTTATTTTAAAGCAATGGAAAACTTGGGAATGGAGGCTATTGAGGTTGATATTCGCATGAAAAATGGTGAATTATATCTTGGTCACCTTCACGTACCCTTCTTTAAAAGCAAAAGAATTCCTTTGCGCTATGCGTTTGAATTTTGCAAAAAGTATAATAAAAGAATTAATTGTGACGTAAAAGCAAGTGGTCTTGTTAAACCGGTCCAACAATTGGCAGAGGAAATCGGTATAGAGCATTTAGTTTACTTTACCGGTTCCGTTGCACCTTGGGAAATTAAAGATTTAGGTGGTTGTGACGTTTACGTTAACACCTCTTTTTATTCTTCCAAATTCCTTCTAACTACTGCGAATTTACCTAAAATTAAGGAATATTTAGATAGTTTTAATAGTGAAAGACTAAAAGGCATCAATATCAATTTCTTGCTTACCAATAAAGAACTATGGCTAAAAGCAATGGAATTAGGCATCGGCGTTTCTATCTTTACCGTAGATATTGATAAAGTGCTAGAAGATATAATTGATTTAGGGTTTGACAACATAACCACTAATAGAGTTTTAGAAGCGTTGGAATTTAGAGCAAAAACTAAAGAATAAAAGGCTCATAGCATTCAAAGGGAAGATATATGAAGATAGATTTTGAAAATGGCGCTATCGTCCATTACGATGAATTTTGTTCACGTTCTTTTTATGATATCTCTAATAATCTTTTGACTGCCCAGTTTGATGGAATGGGAGGGATTTCCAAATATTCCGTTATAAACAAATGGGACTTTCTTGAGTGCTATTATAATCAAATGTCGGTAAACGATAGGGTTTTTGATTTGTATTCTCCAAAGAAAGTAACTATGGTGGGAAGAAAAATGGTTATTGAAACCGAAACTCCCGAAGCCACCATAAAAATTGAGCAATTTACCGACGACACCACGAACGCAATATTTGAAGAGTTTATTGTAACGGCTAAAGAATGTGACGTTAAGTTTGAAAACGTCGTTAATTTTGGCGTTAATATGCCTTCATACGTCAAAAATCTATTTGATTCAAGATATCAAATTAAGAATTTTGCTAGATTTATTTATGGCACCCTAGGGGCTAAAATCAAGGGATATAAGCATAACGAGGATAGGGAAAAATACCTTGTTATAAGAAATAGATTAGTAGAAAATTGGTATTTGGATATAGCCGTTTCTAAGCCTGCGTATGCAAGAGAGACCAGCCCAATGTATACAAACCAATTTAGTGGTGAGTTGCATTTAAAAGCAGGGGAGAGTGGATCTCTTAAGATAGTTTTAAGTAACGGCACTCTAAAAGACTATAGTTACGTTGACGTTGCTGAATTAATAGAAAAATTTGATTATCATAAGGCGCTTGCAAACAATTATATTGATTCGTTACCCGTTCCGGAGTGTTGTGATACGGAGTTTTTAAAAGCATACTATAAAAGTTTGTATAATTGCTCTCTTTCCATGTACAAGGAAATGGGAGATTTTAAAGGTTTTCTTGCCGGTATTGTCTACCAATCGCCCGCTCGTACCTATTATAGGGACGGATATTGGACTATTTTAAGCATTTTACCGAATAGACCGGAACTTGTTAGAAATGAGATTTTAACCCTTGCAAGAGGGGTAGATCGTGACGGCAAGTGTCCTAGCGCAGTAAAATATAACTTTAAAAATTGGTGGGGAAACCATTACGATAGCCCTTCATTTTTAGCAATAATGCTTTTTGATTACGTGCGTAAAACGGGAGATAGGAGTATTCTAAAAGAGAAATGGCGTAAGACGAATATTTTGGATTGCGCAAGAATGGTGGTAGAAAAACTTGCCGAATGTTGCGACGGCACCGGGCTTTTGTATAAAGATGGACAATACAATAGGCGCGACTGGTGCGATAACGTTTTTAGGGTGGGGTATTGTACATACGACGAGGCATTATTCCAAAGGGCTTTGTTTGCTTTAAGTGAACTCTATAAGGGTGTAGACGACGTTCTTTCAAGGTCGTATGCCCTTCGTGCTGAAAAAGTAAAGAATGCAATAAATGAAATACTTTGGGAGCCTAAACTTGGGTATTATGTTAACTATAAGAACGAAAACTTTGTGGAAGATAATTTGTCCATAGATACGGTTTTATGTGTTCTTTTCGGTATAGCAGACAAAGAAAAATCGCTTTCAATGCTAAGTAAAATGGAGTCGGTTTTGGAGAGTAAAAATAACACCGAACAAAAGGCAGGAGACTTTGGTTGTCTTTCCGTATATCCCTTCTACAAGGATAACAAATCGGTTGTTATAAAGTCCAGTTTGCCATATTACTACCACAATGGGGGAGATTGGCCTTACTGGTCGGCTGCTTATGCTTATGCGAAGTTGATGCATGGTTTGGATTATTCCTATCCACTTACCAGGTGGTTTGAGTATAATTTAGAAAAGAAAAACTTTACTCCCGTGGAGTTTTATGCCCCCTGTCATCCGGATGGTTCTCTTTTACAAGCCTGGTCCAGTGTGGGCGCTTTTGTATTAAGTTATTCCGACGGTAAATTTTTTGACTAATTTTTTTGGATTACCCCAAATGATTGTTTTTAGTAAATTAATCATTACGCGCGCGTTAAATAAAAGTAAATAGTTCGCTAATCGTTTGCCTTTTTATTATATTTATTATATAATAGAGGCAGTTATTTGTCCAAGGAGATAACAATGCGTAAATTACGTCAATGCGGATTATTTATTTTACTACTACTTTTGGTGCTTTCTTGCACTGTCTTTATGCTTGCATGTACGTCGGAAGATAAAGAAAATACCGACATTGCTATTGCTAAAATCCGCATAGAAAATATGCCCGAAAACAAAATGTATTTGGGTGATTCTCTAAATCTTGACGACGCAACTATCCTTGTAACAACCAAAGCGGGAAAGGTATCCAGCATCCCCGTTACCTTGGACATGATTTCAGGTTATAACCCTTCACAAAAAGGAAAACAAGTCGTAACCATTACTTATGGTGGTTGTACTGCAACTTTTGAAGTAGAAGTTTATGATGCTGAAGTACAATCTATTTCCATTGCAAAACGTCCTCCGGAAATTTCAGTAGTTCAAGGCGGAACCCTTAGTTTGGTAGGAGTACAACTCCAAGTTGATTATCAAACTCGTTCAATTATAATTGACGATATCAACGACATGGTTCGCGAACTTGAAAACATTCCATTTTTACCCGTAGGAAAACATACGATTCACATTGACTATTCTGGTTTCACAACCTCTTTGGATATTGTTGTTAAGGCAAGACAAGTTATTTCTATAGAAATAGTTAAGAAGCCCAAAAAGTTACAATATTTTATTGGGGATACTTTTGAGCCTTCCGGCTTGGAAATTTTACGCAAATATGACAATAATACTCAAGACGTATTGAAGTACGATGAAAATGCCTCGTCGTTTGTTTTTGATTATGAATTTGCAAGAGAGACGTCAAGCACTCTAGTAAAAGTTACAGTAGATGGACACACCGTTACTTTTAGCGATTGTAAAGTTGTCGCCCCCGTAGTAGTAGATTTTCAAATTCACAAAGTACCAGTAACTAAGGCTATTACTTTGGACGATGGCGATGGTAACATAGGTAACGACAGAGTATTAAACGAGCCCACACCCATTTCTCAAATAGTAGAAGGTGCGCAAATAGACTGGTCTACCGGTGAGGCAACGGCAATATTTAACGATGGAAATAGGATTACTTTAAGTTTGTCCCATCCCGACGTTTATATGTTCTACAATTCTAAAGACGACCTAGACGGCGCTGCGATAGAAAAAGATTTTAAATTTGGTGATCTAGGCCAACAAATAGTATTCTTGCGTTATGGTAATAGCGATAAATACACTCCCCTACATATAACGGTTGTGGAGAAGAAATCTCTAGAACTTCTTCTTAGAGATACGCGCAAAGAGGGCGATCGCATTGAGGACCGTGAATTTATAGAGGGAAGTAAGATATCTTTATCATATTTGGAATATAACGTACTTTATAACAACGGCACCTATAAAGATCAATGGTATGAACTAAAAGAAAGCATGCTTGATAGTAGTTCTAGTTTGGAACTTAAGATGGAGCATTTGGATATTATAGATGGTTTACAACACATTGGATTTATAGTTGAAGGTCAAACTAATTTATTTAAAATTAAGGTTGTTGAGAAAAAAGCAATTTCACTTGACGTATACGAACCTTATCGTAATCTTTATGCAACCGGTAGCATCTTAAATTACGAGGGTGGATACGTATACGTTGTTTATAATGATAAAGATTTTGAGCGTATACCTCTAAGTGATGAAAATACAACTCTTTACAATAGTGATGGTGCTGTTGTTCAAAGTATGTCTTACGTTGGGAAGTATACTGCAAAAGTAACTATAGACGACGTAGTAGAAGAATTTATAGTTGAAGCAAAGGATAGTTCAGAAATTGCATCTAGCGTTACCTTTAGAGATTTAGAAGGTGCGTATGTATGTGATAGCATAGCATCTATTCCCGAAGACGAGATCTCTTTAAACGTGGTTGTTGGTGGCGCTTCCGATATTATTTCACTTAGTGAAGCAGAGAGATTTGACGCGGGAGTAACGGATGAAGGACAACAATATCTATTATACCGTTACAAGGGCTTTGTATTTAGATTGAACGTAAACGTAATAGGTAGACGCGTTACTTCAATTGAGGTAAGTAAGGCTCCCAGTAAGAATATATACGTTATTGGAATAGATACCGAATTGGATACAACCGGTCTTTCCATAACCAAAGTATTTAATGATGGACAAAGGGGAGAACAGAATTATTTTGATGCTTTGTGGTCGTTTAGTGGCTATGATCTTACCGAACAAGGATTGCAAACCGTTATTGTAACCTATGATTTAGGAGATCGCAAGTTCACCACTTCTTTTGATATTGAAGTTGCCGACGTTGACGTTGAAAGGATAGAGTTCATAGAAGATCAACCTAGTGTAGAGAACTTTAAGATTAAAGGTTTTGATGAAACCAACAACTTAATTGTAAAAGAAGAGTTTAATGGTATTTTCGTTACTTACAGAGAAGACCTAAATTTGACCTACTTGTTTGGTGAAGAGATAGGAACTATAAAGTTTAAAGTAATTTATGAAGGTGGCATAGAGTTAATAAGAGAACTAAAACCCAGTTACGTTTCTTATGATAAAAACATAAATCCTTCTATTAATAATCTTCCCACGGATACCTTTATTATTGCCGGAGAAAACGACAGAGGAGAAGGTGGAAGAGAAATAGACGGCTTTAGACTAACCGTTAGAATTAATTATGCCGGTAAAGAAACCAGTCTAAACCTAGTCGTTGTATTTAGAGAACTGGAGGCTATAGAAGTATATCGTCAACCCGACGTTTTAATTTACGCAGATGGACAATCTCTAAATAGAACCGGTGGATACGTTAAGAAAACATACAATAATGGCGATACCGAAATTCTACCCATGACTAACGGATTGATCGCTATTGATGGATATGAAGAGAATCCGTTTGTAAACGTTCAAGGTATCAATTATGTTGATCAAACCGTTAAACTAATATATGGTGGCAAGAGTGCTTCATATATAGTCAGAACGTATAGAAAGTTAGTGGCAGAACCTAGTATAGGTAATTCTATATTCAGTTATGGCGATATGGGTGATCCCGTGGTAACCATAAGAGAAAGTATAGCAGGATTTGTAACTCCGGAAACGTCTTTAGAGTATTTGGTAAATGGTTCTTGGACTAATACTCGTCCCGTTATCCCAGGATCTTATGCTTTAAGAATTAACGTTCTAGAAAACGAGTATTATGAAGCCAGCGTTGTTGAAGGTGATGATTTCAACCTTATCATCAAGAAGAAAACAATTATAATTAAGATAGATCCCGTATCTAAGGTCTACAAAGAAGATGAACCAACTCTAACCTATTCAATAGAAGATGGAGAATTGGTTGGTAACGACGTAGTTGAAATAGAGATTAGTCGTGAAGCAGGCGAAGACGTAAAATTTGTTGGTGTAGGTAGCAATAGGGTTATCGGTTCTTATGCAATTAACGCAAGACTAACCGTCGGTGGCGTTAATCAAAATGAATTCTACGAATTGGCATATGAGCAAGTAGGTCTTACCATTAATCCAAAGACTGCAACTATCGGTTCAAATGGTAAGGTTATAGACGTTGAATTCGTACCACCAGCAACTTATTCAAACGGAGTTATCCAATATACTGGAAATAAAATAAATGCTTTTGGTGCCAAATACATAGACGCTAAAGGTATAACCAATGTTATTGCAGATAAGGATATTCTATTCTATGAAGAAATCAATAACCAATTAGTTCTTGTAGAAGAATTAGACGCATCCGGTAAATTGGTTCCCGCAAAACCAAGTGCCGTAGGTAAGTATAAAGTTATGATTTCCGATAACTACTCATTCCTGGGCAACAACTTCATGTCATTTGAAATTAAATAAAATTAAAATATAAAACAATCTAAGGAGGTTCAACTTTATGGACAACGAACAAAAGTACTCTATTTCTCAATGGGAAGAACCAGAACGCATATATGCGGATCTTAAAAAATTAACCTCTCAACCCATCTATGAAATTTCTGAAGAAGAACATAAGCGCGTTCTTGAGCATTTTGATACCAAATGCGCAGGCTCTAAGAAAATAGCAACCGAAGCCAAGAATTATATTCCTGGCGGTGTTCAACATAACCTTGCTTTTAACTATCCCTTCCCCATCGCTATGGCAAAAGCAGAAGGCGCATATATGTACGACGTTGACGGCAACGAATACATAGACTTTTTGCAAGCAGGTGGTCCCACCATTCTTGGATCTAACTATCCTGCAATCAGAGAAGAAGTTAAGAAACTCCTTGATGAATGTGGCCCCGTTACCGGTCTTCTACATGAAGCAGAATTACTACTTGCAAAAGAAATTAACAAGCATATGCCTTCAGTAGAAATGTTCCGTATGTTAGGTTCAGGTACCGAAGCAGTTATGGCTTCTCTACGTATTGCTCGTATCGCAACCGGCAAGAAGAGAATTATTAAAGTTGGTGGCGCATACCATGGTTGGTCAGATCAAATGGTTTATGGTCTAAAGATTCCCGGCACTCGTCAATTCCTAGAATCTCATGGTATTCCTGGTAGTGGTTACAAACTAACCGATGAAGTTCGTCCTAACGATCTAAAGATGCTAGAAAGAATGCTTAAGATTAATGCACTAAGAGGTGGCACTGCTGCTGTTATCGTTGAACCTGTAGGTGCAGAATCCGGTACTCGTCCTATTAGTTTTGATTACAACAAGAAGGCTCTTGAACTTGCACATAAGTATGGTGCGCTCTTTATCTTTGACGAAGTTGTTACCGGTTTCCGTCTAGGTCTAGGTGGCGCACAAGGTTACTTTGGTGTAACTCCCGACCTAACCGTATTTGGTAAGGTTATCGCCGGTGGATATCCTGCAGCAGGTGGTGTAGGTGGTCTTAAGAAGTATGCTGGCCTAATGGCTGCTGGTGTTGCAACCGGTAAGCATCGTGCATACGTTGGTGGTACTCTTGCAGCAAACCCCTTGAGTTCTCTTGCAGGTTACCTAACCATTAAAGAAATTGAAAAGACCAATGCTTGCGTAAAAGCAGGTCAAGCAGGTGACAGACTTACCGCTGGTCTTAAGAAGTTGGTTGAAAAATACAACCTTCCTTACGTTGTATACAACCAAGGCTCCATCGTTCACCTTGAATGTACCGGTGCAATGAGTTTTGACTACTCTTCATTCTGCTTACTCAAGTCCGTTCTCGGCGTTCTAAAGAACAAGCCCATGGTAATGGAAAGAAAGGTAGCAATGGAACACATGGGTGCTGCATACATGGCAAACGGTATCGTAACTCTAGCAGGTTCTCGTCTATACACTTCTCTTGCTGATACTGATGAAGTTATTGACGAAGCACTACGTAGATTTGAAAAGGTATTTGCAACCGTTGTTAAAACCGATAAGGGTCTTGTAAAATAATAAATAGGGAAAGGCTATGAAGAATAAACTCATAAATCAAATATTAGAGTTTTGCAAGGAGATGGAAGAGGATAAGTTAGTTAAACTCGGCGACACCATGAGTGTTCGTTTTGAAGGTGGCATGCTTATCACTTCCGCTCTAAAGCCTATGGCAGAAATCAGCGCAGAAGATATCATTTATGTTGATAATAAGGAGCCCAAAGACGAAGTTTCGGCGCTCCATCTTGCAATTTATAATGCACGTGAAGACATAAATGCAATTATCATAAATCATGCTCCTTACTGCATGGGTATTGCAAAAGAATTAAAGAAATTCCCTGCTTGTCTAGACGATATGGCACAAATAATCGGACCTACTGCTAAAGTGGCTCCTTCTGGTAGTGTAGTAGACGTTATTAAGACTCTTAAGGGAAGAAATGCTTGCTTAATTAAGAATGCTGGTGTTATTGCTACCGGCAGAACCCTTGATGAAGCACACACCGGTTCTTTGGTTTTGGAAAAGGGCGCAATTGCATACGTTGGCTCAACCGTTCTTGGTAATAGTGTTAAGATTAGCACCTTTGATGCAGTTTTAATGCGTTTCATTTATAAAACCAAGTACTCCAAGAAAGACCAATCTGCAAAACAGGCTGAACTCAAAGCATAGGAGGTGCGTTATGACTGAACAAGAATTAAGACAACAGGTTAAAGATGCAGGCGTAGCACTTCTTAAAGAGGGCCTAGTAAGAGGAACGTGGGGAAACATCAGTGTTCGTATGGACGACAAAAAAATGATAGTTACCCCCAGTGGTATGGACTACATTAGAATGAGACCGGAAGATACCGTTGTTGTAGACATTGAAACTCTTGAGTACGATAGCCCGGTTAAACCCACTTCGGAAAAGAAGATTCATGCTGCAATTTTGAGAGATAGACCGGAAATCAATGCAGTTATACACAGTCACCCCGTATGGAGTTCTGCTGTTGCCGCAGCAAGAAAGACCATGCCTTCCATTACCCCCAGAATGAAAGAGTTAGTAGGGGAAGACGTAAGGACCGGCGATTATGGTCTACCTAGCACTAAAAAGTTAACCGAGGGTGCCGTAAAAGCACTTAAGGATAGAAATGCTTGTTTCCTAGCAAATCACGGCATATTCGTTTGTGGTAAAACTATGGAAGAGGCATTTGAAATCATGCGTGAAATGGAATACTGCTCTAAACTATATATTGATAATATGGTTAAAGAAGAACTTGGCAAAGAAGAAGTTACCATTGACGACGTGATTGAAGTATTCTACAAAAAAATTAAATAGTCCGGAGGAGAACGAATGAGTAATTTTAAAGCAAAAGCCAGTGGCTTGGTTAACAAACTATTTGGCACCACTCCTGGCGATGGCGAAATGCAAGCAAAGGAAGGAATGGCTTACAGCATAGCAGGCTTTGGTCAAAACTTCATTTGTACTATTATCGGTAGTTATCTAACCGTATTTATGACCGATGCGCTAGGATTTAATATTGACGTTAAAGTAGGAGCATTAACGGGCGTTGTCGCAGTTGCCGTTCTAATGCTTGTTACACGTCTTTTTGACGCATTCAACGACCCAATTATGGGTTCAATAGTTGATAGAACTCGTACCCAATATGGTAAATGTCGTCCATTTTTAAAATGGATGCCTATTCCAATTGCAATAATGACAGTATTGTGTTTCTTGCCTTTCTATAAAGCAGATATCGGCAGTTTTATAGGATTGTCTATTGTATACGTTATTTGGTCTGTAACTTATACCATAGTTGACGTTCCTTACTGGGCATTATCAACTGCTATGACTAACGATACCACTAAACGTGGTAACATGCTTACCATAGCACGTATGTTCTGTACGGTAGGTGCTGGTATAGTAACCATTTTCACCCCTATGATTACCTCTGCGGTAACTGCTTCTTACAAGTATGATATGTTTGCAGTACGTGATGCTAACATGGTAGTACATACAGGAGATGCTGCAAAAGCATTTTTAGATAGTTCCACCAATTTCTTGGGACAAGAAACCTGGGCGCTAAAAGATGGTCTAGAAGCACAAGGTTACAAGATGATGGAAGGCCTTTTAATTCCTGAATATGCCGCACAAAATGCAGAAGCCTTACGTTGGACGTATTTTATCATTTGCGTAGTGTTGGTTGTACTAGCAATACCTATGTTCTACTATGGATTTAAGCACACTAAAGAACGCGTTGGCGTTGCGACAGAAGGCGCTCAAGAGAAACCCAACTCATTAGGCCATAACCTAAAACTTTTATTTAAGAACAAAGAGTTATTACTCATCGTTATTAGTGGTGTTCTAGGTGGTGCAAGAATGGTTTATACCTATACAGGTGGACTATACTTCTGTAAATACGCACTTCAAAATGAATCTGCATATTCAATGTTAACAATGCTTGTAATCCCCGGTGGATTGGTCGCATCTGTTTTGACACCTTGGATGACCAAGAAGTTTAGTAAGAAGACCAGTTACATCGCAACGCATATATTAGGTGCAGTTGCAATGGTAATAATGTTCTTCATGTGGGACTTCAAGACGGGAACGTTCATTAATGGTGGTTTAATAGTTGCTATTATTTGCATGATTCTACTAGGCATTCCTCAAGGTATCAACAACATTATGACCTATGCAATGATAGGTGACACCGTTGACTATCTAGAATGGAAGACCGGTGAACGTGGCGAAGGCATCTGCTTTGCAATGCAAACCCTAATCAATAAGATCGGTATGGCTGTTGGTGCATTCATAGGTGTTCTTGCTTATGCAATGGCTGGTATAAGCCCCGCTAACCCCGAAGGCTCCATGACCACTGAAGGTCTTAACAAACTATGGATGATGCTGGTACTTAGTGGCGCTGTAAGTTTCATTGCTTGTATTATTCCTATGCTATTCTACACGATTAGTGAGGATAAACAACGTCAAATGATTGCAGAAATTAAGGCTGGCACTAACCCAGGTGCATTAAAGATTAAAGAAATTGAAGCAGTAGAAGCATAATTCACAAAAACATAGTACCCAAGATGCCAAAAAGCGCATCTTGGGTACCCAAATAAAATAAAAATAAAGTTTTGAACTTAGTCAAGGAGGTTAAAAGACTATGGCAAACAATGAATTCAACCACGGTACTGCTATAACCACTCCGCAGCAGTCTATCGTAGTTACCAACCCCCAAGGTGTAGAAAGAAGAGACATACAAGCAAACGTTACACCTGTTAAATTCGTTCACGGTATACCTACCGAGGGTGTCGTGAACCAAGCCCCGGTAGGAAGAACTCCTGCTGCACAAAGAAGAGCAACGCGTAGGGTAACTGCTTTTAATACGGTAAAACCCGTTTTTTATCGTGTGGCAGTAGATGGAAGACCTAATTGTATAGTATTCCCCACCCCCGGTGCAAAACTATACTATCTAAGATGCGTCGTATCTGCTATGGGTTCATATCCCGTAGACGTTATAGCATATTCTATCATTAACAATAGGGCATATTTCCTTATTGCTTCTTATGACCAAACCCCAATTAGTTATAGAAGATTCTTTGATAGCGTAAATGCTTTATACGCTCGTTATTTTAACGATAACTTCCAAACTGCAGGATTTGTATTTAAATCAAAGTTGCGCGTTAAAGAATTAAAGAAAATTGAAGACGTTTGCGCTAGCGTTGCAGTTATAGAAAGTCAACCATACGCTAACTTTTTGACTCATAGTTGGCAATATCCCTTTAGTTCATACATGAAACAAGGTAATGATGATAGTGGTGCTATTGCTTGTCGTGATAGCCTATATCGTGTTTCAAGTGTGGAATCTGTGGAGAAATTGATTTTAGACGAATATGGTAAAGGACTAAGAACTATTCCCGAAGATTTCTTTAATTTCCCAGAAATTGATCGCTTTAACACGATTATTGAAAACGTTCTAATTGACTATGGTTGCTTTACTAAGAGGGCTATACCTAATTATTTGATGCCCAAAATCGTTGCTGAAATAAACGAACGCAGTGGTTTGGAATTTGATAGAATTGCACGCCGTCTTGCACTTTCCAAACGCGATAGATACGTTACCTTAGTAAAAGTTATATCTGAACTAGCAATCAACATGAATCAATCCTTTGATGAAAGTGTAAAGTCACTTTGCGTTGAAGAAATCGCTGAAAAAGACAATGGATTGCTTCGTGACGTTATAATTTACTTGTCCGATAAACTTGGATATTCTATTGACAACATTTTCGCTATGGTTGGACTAGCATATTGCACTGTTTCCGGAGATGGAGTACATTACTTTAACGATAATTTCTTAGTAGAGATTATTAAATTCCTTGCTGATACTCGTGATCATTCTCCTGAATTTATTATTGAAAAATTAGGTATACGCAATACTTTCCAAGATCCAAATCGTATTATTAACGTTGTTAAAATGTGCAGAAAGTAATTTATCTCTATTAATAAAAGGCGCCGTAAATACGGCGCTTTTTTGTTGCTCCTTTTTGTACGCGCGCAATTGCTTGGGCGCGCGCGAGTATAATTATAGTAAAACTAGCGCACATTTTCTTGTTATCGCGCGCGCGAATGTGTTATAATAGGCGCACATATACCATACACACGCGCGTGGGGCGCGTACATGAGGCGTTATGAACAAAAAACTCTTATTAATTTTACTTGCTACCGTTTTGGTTGTTTCGTCATCCCTTGTTTTGGTTTCATGCGGAGAGGAAGTCAGCATTGACCACTTGGAAATTTACTCTATGCCTAAGACAGAGTATCTCCTTGGGGAGTCTTTGGACATCAAGGATGCTAAACTTATGGTTGTCTACAAGAATAATACCAAAGAATTGGTAGACATCACGTCTAGCATGCTTTCCGGATTTAATCCAAACGTTATAGGTGAGCAATACATTAAGGTTTACTACGGCAACCATAGTACCGTGTTTACCGTAAACGTAACTCGCACTAACGTTACAAGCGTTGAACTTATTGTTCCGGACGAGAACGTAAATTACATTGAAGGTCAACTTCTACGTACTAACGGCACCTATATGCAAATTAATTTCTCAGACGGAGACGTTAAGCGCATAGACGTTACGAGAGAAATGTGCTCCGGTTACGATGCAACCAAACTTGGTTCTCAAACCGTTACCGTAGTTGGATTCCTGGAAGGAGTTGAGTATACTTCTTCTTTCGTTGTATCCGTTACTGAACGTGAACTTATCGGTATTGAAGTCACCACTGCCCCCACAAAGCAAATTTATTACATTGGTGATAGCGCCTTAGATTTAACCGGTGGTGAATTGTTCTTAAAGTATAATAGTGGATATTCAGAATATATCTCCATGACCGACATTAATGGAAAGCCCATAGATGGACTAGAGGTTTCTTGGGATAATACCGTTGTAAATAATCGTGCTACCGTTAAAGTAACCTACGGATTTGTAGAAACCTCTTTCCAAATCCAAGTTAAGATAAGAGACGTAGCCTCCTACGAAATTGAAGCAAATTCGGTTAAGGCACAAAAGGAAAACGTTAACCTTGATTTAACCGGCATGCAAATCACCATTAATTATAATAATGGCGAATCCGAACTTGTAACGTTACCCAGTGATAAGGTTGCAATAGAAGGATTTGATCCCGCTAAGACTGGCAGTCAACTTGTAAGTATCGCATTTAGTTACGGCGGAGTTGCTCTTGCAACTAAGGGAGAAATGGTTCTTTTGGTTGAGCCTCGTGAGTTGATGGGCTTAGAAATGGTAAATACCCCCGTGATTTACGAAGACACGGAATTTGACGTTTCTGACTTTACGTTGAGAGTAGTTTATGACAACGGAGAATATGGCGACGCATTTAACCTCACCGAGAATATGATCGCTTGGGAAAATAATATTCCTCGCACAATCTATAGTGAAGCGGGAAATCAAAGTTGGTTTATCGTTTATGATGGCGCAAAGAGATTGGAACTCACTTATGAATTCGTAGTAGAAGAATTAAAAGTTGATAGAAATCCCGATGGTAGTTATAAGATTGAATTACATAATGCCGATAACGTTATTGCATATTTAGGTGGAGACGTTAACACGACCGGTGTTACTATGACCATCACGTACAATAGTGGACTTATAAAAGAAAACGTTGCATTAGAGTCCAGTATGGTTAGTGGTTATGATAAGCAAAAAATAGGTTTACAACTTGCTACCATTACTTTTGAAGGGGTTACCGTTGATTTGTACGTTAACGTAGTTAAACAAATAAGTAGTGTAGAAGTTAAGGGTGATTATCGTACCGTTTATATTGAAGGGGAAGAATTTGATACAACGGGTATGGAATTAGAGGTTTACTACGTTGGCGAAGGCACCCCTAAAACCATAAAAGTACCTTCCATGAATGAAGAAGGATACGAAGAATTCTATAGTGAATGGAGTTTCTATACCGATTCATCCGATGGATTAACGTTTACTAAAGCGGGGGAGGTAAAAGTATACCTTTCTAACGTTGGTCTTACTGAAGACGAGGAAATAGTTATAACGGTAAGAAACAACGTTATCAGCATTGGACCTCTTAGAAAAGAAGTTGATGGTATCATTAGTGAAGTTAATGGTTTTGGCGACGTAATAGAAGGTATGGATATAGATCTAACCGGCTTTAGCATCTTCGTTGATAAAGAAGGTGACGAGGCTTACGACGATTACGTCACTATTGATAAAGATATGATTGACTATAACCCCAAGCATACTGCAAAGGGAGAAAGGGCAGTTACTATTTATTATAAATATGAAATCATTAATGAAGAAACCGGGGAAGTTGAATCGGTAATTATAAATAAGAATATCTATTTTATTACCACTGTAAACGTTATTGCAAAGGATGTAACTGGAATAAAACTTCTTTCTGCTCCCAATAGAACTGTTTATTATCAAGATACAACTAACGTAAATGGTGTTGCTACTGAATATGAAGGTATGATGCTTAGTTTAGAGTATAACAATGGTACCTTCGGAGCCATTGATATAGAAGAAGCAATTTCAATGGGACGTTTAATCATTGGTACCGTTGAAGTTGAAACCAAAGGAACTAAGAAGATTTCATTCTCCTATCGTACGGCAGAAAGTGAATCATACGAAGGAAGTTTTGACGTGCAAGTAGTTGATTCTACGCCTGTTTCTATGGTATGGGCAACTTCAAAAATTCCTTACGTAGAACTAGCAATTGGAACCAAGTTTGATATTCCTCAAATAGGTTTTGTTGAAGGTGGAATGATGAAGCCTTTAACAGATCTTAAGTTAAATATGGTTTACTCCGGAAGTGCAGCCGCCGTGCCGGTTACCCTCGGAGAACTTGAAAGAGATGGAGTGTTGCTTGTTGAAGGATACAATGCAAACCAAAACGGAACTCAAGACGTTAGAATCGTACACAAGAACGATAGTTCTTTATACGTTTCCGTAACCGTAAAGGTGGTTGAAAGAGTACTTAATGAAATAAATCTACTTGTCAATGGCGAAGTAAGCGAGAGCATTGAGGTAATACAAGGCGCAGTTTTGACGTTTGATCATCTATCATTACAACTTGTATTTATGGATGGTTCCAAGACCGTAATACCTATGGATGCTTCATACGTAAACGTTTCTGAAAGCAATCCTAATGGTTACAACGTAAACGATGCAACAGTAGGCGCAAGAAACGTTACTATTTCCTACGTATATGGTAATGAAACAACGGCTAAGGAGAGGGTTGTTGTCTTTAACGTTAAGGAAAAGACCTTGTTAAAGATAGAAATAAACGATATCCCCGTTCAATTCTACGTTGAGCACGAAGAGTTTAACAAAAATCAAGGCTCAATTATGCTTTACTATGATAATGGTACAACGGAGATAAAGAGACTAAGTGAGGCAAGCACTAGTTTAGAAGATCCAAATGCTTCCTTCAGAATAGACGTAAGTCGCTTTAATAACGAAGAATTTACCGGTAATTCTAAAGTTCAATTAATTACGATTAGTTTGAATGGCAGTTCCACAAACTATAACGTATACATGCAAGATAGACGCAATCCTGTAATAGAGTACAATGATTTTAACGTATATACC
>JAZSKG010000271.1:0-7004 GCA_045534735.1 Candidatus Stercoripulliclostridium sp. | reverse complement strand
GGCCTCCGACTTAGTATCCATATCTCCCAACATTCCACTTCTTGAATCTAGAGAGTTAAGACGATTATCTCCACAAAAATAGAACTTTCCTTCTGGTACAACGAGTTTTTCGTGTGCATCACCCTCTCTTGCTCTAACGTTGCCACCAAGATAAGTTTCGTCTTGTTTTACGTCGTTAACAAAAATAAAATAGGCTGCTCCGTCTTTCTTAATTTCAATGGTATCGCCGGGGAGACCTATTATACGTTTAATATAATGACTTTCTCCGTTACCACTTTGGATGTGCGTATTAAATACCACTATATCCCCACGTTGATATTCACCTTGCTTAAAGAGTATGGTATTATCTCCGTCGTGAATGGTGGGCTCCATGCTTGTTCCTTCTACCGGAATGGTTGTAAACAACCAATTTGAGAGGAAAAATGCTCCTACAACACAAATTATTACGAGTAAAACGTCTATGATAATTTTAGCAATTTTGCTCATAGCAACTCCTTTTACTATATAAATAGTATATTACCTACCACTATTTGCTTCCCACGTATGGAAAGGGCTTTTATTCCATACCAATTGGTAAGTGGCATTAGGTTCTCGTCTTTAAAATCGTTTATTTTTAAACGAGTACCCATAAATAATCCTTTGGTATCTTTAACCAATATGTTGGCCTTATAGATTTTCCTACCCTCTTTTGAACGACCTATAAGCACTATTTCCGCCTCGGTATCAAGGGCAGTATAGAGTTCAAGATGCAAAATTCTATCCTTATCGGTTCCCTCTTCGGGATCAAACCTATAAGTGATAAGGCCGTCGGCATCGCTCGTTAGCCCTACCATACCCTTTGGCGTTTCGGTAAGACGCAAGGATTTTTCAAAGAGTACGGTGCCGGAATAGTCTTCCACAAAGCCACTCTCTTCTTCCCCTGCTTCGTATATTACTCTTAAAGCCGAGCCTAAATTTTTCTCTCTTGCCTTAACGGGAAGTCCCTTTAGGTCGCAGTATTCTACCAAGGAAGAAAGGGTAAGGCCACTTTCATATTCTACTATCGCATAGGCAAATAGAGGTGCATTTTCATCATATTCATCTGCTTCTGCAATATATTCGTTATATGAAATAGATAGTCCATCTGCCTCGTGATAATTTCTTATTTCGTGGTGATATTCCTTTTCGGCATAATATACAACCACTTTCTTAATCATGGAAGATGGGTCGCAATCAACATTAAAAGTAGGTACCCCACTCTCACTTACGCGAATTTTAAGGTCCGGCATAGTGGGCAATTCTCCCATGCTTCCTTCCACAACAGCCTTTAGCCATATAATGAGAGATTTGTATGCCTCGGGTAGCATAAAGTCGGTTGCTCTTGGGCTTATAGCAACGTGAATATCCTCGTTGTCCATAAGTGCTACTAGGTTGGAAAGCCTATCAATATCGCTATTTCTTGCATTGGAGCCAAGGGCGATAAAGGTAGGTGCTTTTACGTGTTTAGCATACGCTACCGATGCAACGCCGGTAAGCCAACACATACGCTCCTCGTCCATAACGAGTTCCCTTTGTTCTCCATAACGATTTTGTTTTATGTATTCACGATATCCGGAGCCGTTCAAACAAGCCAATCCGTCAACCTTATTTTGCTCGGTTGCGCTAACTGCTATGGCGATTTCTACGGCATCACCCAAACCCATAAGTATTAGTTTTCCGTCGCTAATCGTTCTCTTAACAAAAACTATGGTGCGTTTAACTATAATAGAATATAGGTATTGACTGGTGTCTTTTGCCGTGGGCATAACCTTTTTAATATGATCGCCCGCTTTTTCGTATTCGCCGTACTCTAAAGATGGTGGGAAAGTGGTTTTAAACTCACCAACGCCACTAAGGTCGGGTACGACTACGACGTATCCTTGCTTTGCAAGTGCTAAAATTAATTGCTCTTCCGGTGAGCGATGATATTCCCCCACCAAAATAACAACGGGGCTTTCATTTATTTCCCCCTCTTTATGATAGCAACGGACGGCTACCCTAAGGTCGCCGTCCTCTTTTTTAAGCGCTATAAAATGGTGCCTTTCCTCTATAATATCATTGCCAAAAGTACCGACGTACTCGGTTTTTAGGTTATCTAGCGCCTCTTTAGTCGCATCATAACCCTGCCATATTTGGCCAGGCACCATTACTTTATAGTTCATTATTTCTTCTCTATTTTACGTTCAATAAATTTTTGTAGTTCTACCATGGGAACGATTAGGAATGCTGCTCCTACGGCTATCAACCATTGTGCCCAATTTAGAGGGATAGTATCAAATACTTTACCAATGGGGGCAATGGAAACTACTAGTACAACTAGTACTACACCAACGCCGAATGCGAGGTTGAGGAACTTGTTGTCAAATACCTTCTTGTTGAAGATAGATTCGGATTGACTCTTCAAGTTGAAGGAGTGGAATAGTTGTATGAAGCACAAGGTTACGAACGCCATGGTTTCACTAATGGAATGTGCAACCTCAACGTCGGCACCACTCTTTATTGCAAGAGGTTCAAAGTACAAGAAACCTACTAGGAATGCGCTCATAACGAGTATGGTTTGCATAACGCCTTGAACGATAATATCTATACCGGTCTTTCCTGCAAACAAACTTGAGCCGGACTTTCTTGGGGGATTATCCATAACGTTGGCTTCTGCCTTTTCCATACCAAGTGCAAGAGCAGGTAAGGAGTCGGTAACCATGTTAACCCACAGTATCATAACGGGGGTTAGGAATACTAGCATTCCGTCGGATGCTGCTAGACGAGCGGGGTCTACTGCGTTTACAATAGTGGTAATAACTATTACGCTTAAGAACAAGCAGAGAACTTCTGCGATATTTGCAGAAAGTAGATATTGTATAGCCTTCTTGATGTTAGCGTAAACCTTTCTACCCTCTTCTACTGCACTAACTATGGTTGCAAAGTTGTCGTCTGCAAGAACCATGTCGCTTGCGCCCTTACTTACGTCGGTTCCGGTAATACCCATACCGATACCAATGTCTGCTTTCTTAATGGAAGGTGCATCGTTAACGCCGTCGCCGGTCATGGCAACAACCTTATCTAATGAACGATAAGTGGTAACGATTCTAACCTTGTTTTCGGGAGAAACACGAGCATATACGCGATATTTATCAATGTTTGCAAGATATTCTTCGTCGCTCATCTTGTCAAGTTCTGCACCGGTTAGCACTTCTTGATCGGGAGAATCTATGATGCCAACTTCTCTTGCAATAGCAGCGGCAGTCTTTGCGTGGTCACCGGTAATCATGATTGCACGGATACCTGCTCTCTTACAAATTGCAACTGCTTCCTTAACTTCATCACGAGCAGGGTCTATCATACCGGTTAGACCTACGAAGGTAAGATCTTCTTCAAAACGTTCTCTGTCGGTTTCATTGGTCTTTATAGCATAAGCAAGTACGCGAAGTGCTTTTTCTGCCATATCGCCGTTAGCCTTTAAAATGTTTTCTTTATCTTCTACGGTTATGGGACGAACTTGACCGCCTACAAGAATTTTGGTGCATCTGTCAAGTAGAATATCGGGAGCGCCCTTAATATGAATGATGTTTTCACCGTCTACATCGTTAACGGTACTCATAAGTTTACGTTTACTATCAAAAGGAATTTCATCTACGCGAACGTATTTTGCGCTGTAGTCCAATTCCTTCTTTCTAGCATAAGCAACAAGTGCGGTTTCGGTAGGATCGCCTACGAGTTTGCCTTCACTTTCCTTAGTGTCGTTACATAGCGTCATAACGCGAACGAGGGTATCTACGTCACCACTAACGTCTGCATTATCACTTATGATGCCACCTTCGGTTGTGTAAAGTTCTTTAACCGTCATTTGGTTTAGGGTTATAGTACCGGTCTTGTCGGAACAAATGATTTCACAGCAACCTAGGGTTTCAACTGCGGGAAGGTTTCTAACTATAGCCTTTCTCTCACTCATTCTTTGAACACCAATAGCAAGAACTATGGTAACAACTGCAGGTAGTCCTTCGGGAATAGCGGCAACTGCAATAGCAACTGCAGTCATAAAGGATTCAATAATGGTATCAAGGATGTTTTCCGTACCACTATTGGTTACGCTTATAATAACGCTTGCCACGAATATAACTGCTGCAATAGCAAGAACTGCTACGGAAAGTACCTTTGCAGTCTTAGCAAGTTGCTTTTGTAGGGGAGTGGTATTGTCGGTTTTTTCACTAAGCATCTTAGCGATCTTACCAACTTCGGTATTCATACCGGTTGCAGTAACGATACCTTCGCCTCTACCAAAAGAAACGGTACCACTACTAAATGCCATACATGCGCGATCGCCTAGAGGTGCTTCGGGATTGGAAAGTGCGTTGGTGTGCTTGTTTACGGGAACAGATTCACCGGTCAACGCTGCTTCCTCTATTTGTAGGGAGGCACATTTAATAAGACGCATATCTGCAGGAACCATATCGCCGGCTTCTAGTACTACTAGGTCGCCAACTACTAGTTCTTCACTAGCAATCTTTTCTATGTTTCCGTCGCGAACAACCTTAGCAAAGGGCTTATTCATATTCTTAAGCGCTTCCAAAGATTTTTCTGCTTTGCCCTCTTGAACCAAACCAATAATAGCGTTAACTACGACTATTAAAAGAATGAGTCCGGAGTCAATTAGTTCGCTGTACTCTTTTTGAACTATGGAAAGTATACCGGAAACCAATGCTGCAACTAGCAAAACGATAATCATAAGATCTTTAAATTGATCCAAGAACTTTAGAATCATCGGGCGCTTTTTGCCTTCATCAAGAGCATTCTTACCATTCTTTTCCAAGCGAGCCTTTGCTTCCGTAGAGGTTAAACCGGTTTCGGTGGTTTCTAAATCCTTAATAACCTCTTCAACTTCGCTAGTGTAGAAAAGTTTGGTCTCTTGAGCGACCTCTTTTTCTTCAATAGAGGAGATTTCTTTCATTTTTTTGACCTCACATATATATTTTTTATTTTATTTTCCGTATTTTGCTCTTAGCCTTTTCTTGTTTAACGCAACGTTTTTAGCATTTCTTAGTTGGGTTTTATCCCAAGCATTGCCAAAGAACTTTACAAGGCTTGCTATTTTTGAGAAAGGACCGGGATCCGTACTCTTTATTCTATCACACTTAATACCTAGGTTGTCAATAATCTTGTAATTATATTTCACGCGCGCGCGGAAATCTTTGTAGTCTTGGTGGAAAGGACTCCAGCCTCTTTCTGCAACGGCAAGGATTCTTGGGAAGGTTTGACGATCTATATCGTCATCCCCTTTTACGTATTCACACCAAAGAGGTGCTTCCACGCCAAGTATGTTTTCCGTTTTCTCTACACCTTCTATTTCGGGGTTAAGAGAAAATGCCTTTTTAAGCGAGGTTAAACCGTAAGGATAATCAAGATAATAACTAAAGAAAGGACTAATAATACCTTTTTTGCCACGATTTATCTCTCTGATTGCCGCTCGTTTGTTGACCTCTGCTCCCTGCCAATAATGAACGATTATGCTTTCATGTACGTTTTCACCCACCATGCCGTCATTCCAATTTATAACCGTTTTGCCGTTTTCTAAGCAAAATTCAGCGAGTTTTGCCATAAAGTGGGCTTGTAATTCGTCCTCGTCCTTTAGACCGTTCTCTTTCATGGTCCTTTGACAATCGGGACAATCCAGCCAGTGTAGACGTAATGCCTCGTCGCCACCCAAATGAATGAGGTTAAAGGGGAAAATTTCAAACATTTCCCTTAGGACGTCTTTACAAAAGTCAACGCTACTCTCCTTGCCGGCACAAAGAACCTCGGGATGTATACCAAAACTGTCTTTAACCTCTATTTCCGAGCCAAAGCAGTCCAAAAACGGATATGCGCTAATAGCGGAAGCCGTGTGTCCGGGAATATCAAATTCGGGAAGAACTTCCATGTGATAACCTTTACAGTACTCTACTATCTCACGCATTTCCTCTTTTGTGTAATATCCATGTACGGGTACACCATCTCCCCTAGTACCATCGCGATATGACGCATGCTCTGTTAAAAGAGGATATTTGTCTACTTGTATACGCCAACCTTGGTCGTCGGTAAGATGCCAGTGGAAAACGTTTATCTTAAACTTAGCAACTGCGTCTATAATTCTTTTTATGCTACTTATGGAATGATAATGTCTAGCACAATCAAGCATATATCCACGGTATGAATACCTCGGATAATCTAAAATTTGGGCATTCGGTAAATCTCCCATTTCCTTTAAGTTGGAAAGGGTTACTCTTGCGTAATAGAAGCCGTCGTCGTCGCTTGCTTTTACTTTTATACCCTCGTCGTCAATAAGTAAAAGATATCCACTCTTAGGTATGGTATCGTCTTTTATCTCTTGAACAACGTCTAGAGAATAGTCGTAGGTTTTAGAAGATAAAATTTCTTCCTTAACGGGTTTTGGAACTATTGGTAACATATTACTCTCCTATTTCACAAGTTACTTGTGGTATTACGTAGTCTTGGTTTCCGTCCGAAATGCTAGCGTTTTGCACAATTATGGAGCCTGAAACGGCAGGTTTAGTTGCCTCTATCGTAAGTATTGGGGCATCACCTGGGAGTGCATCATAGCCGTTTACGGAATAAATTACAATAACCTTGTTATTTTGTGCGACGTCGTACACTTGCATTTGGAATCTTTCGTCTAATTGGAGTTGTGGATTTCTAAAATCTACGCCTTTCGTACCGGCTATGGTAAAGCGCATCGCGTAAATTCCCTCTTCCACACTACCCACGTTCTTTCCACCAACCTCAACTTTGTAAGCCGTTAGGTTTTCATATATCGTTGCACCTAAGGTGAACCTAAACGACGTTTCTACCGAGATGGTATTTTGAACTTTATATATAAAGGTGGTTTCCTTACCCTTGTAGGCAATGGTAATGGTTCTGCCGGTCGTTGTAGTAGAAGTATCAAAACCGGATACCATCTCTTTGGTTATACCTATTTTCTTACTGGATCCATC
>JAZSKG010000216.1:0-6167 GCA_045534735.1 Candidatus Stercoripulliclostridium sp. | reverse complement strand
TGTACTAAAGTACTGCGCCTTGAGAAAATTCGCCTTTGACAAAGTTGTTCGCAAAAATAACGCGTTTTACTTAAAGTAGATGGGGGAACAAAGCGCAGTACAATACTCCGGATGCTTTTTAAAGGCTTGCTTGGGCACCATAAAGACGAGAGCCATGTTGAGAACAAACTTCATGATAGGATCATAGAACTTCTTGGTTTCGGCTCTCATAAAGCCTGGAGAGGGAACCTTAACTTCAAATTCATAATCGCCTGTCTTTTTGCACTTGGTTTTAAATACTATGCCGTCTGCATTCTTAACGTAGAGAGTTTCGCCACGTCTAAATTTCTTGACGGAAACTTTTACGGTGGCGCCTTCTTGGAAAGTGGTAGTATCGCCAGTGATAGCGTCACCAGAGGTCATGGTAATAAAGGTGCCCCTCTTGGGATACTCGGAAATAGTGGTATTGCCCTTTCTGATACCCTCCAAAATGTCGGCGGGAGAGTTGGATTTGGCATATACCCAAGTGGTGGGGTTGCCTAGGAAGTTGGTTACTACCATATCATAATGGTAGTCGGAGCCACCTACGATTTTTATCTCCTTACCTTCTGCGAGTTTAGAATGCCACCAGTCTATACATTCTTGGTTATCGGGGCGCATAGGTCCGTTCCAAACCTCTATTCTATCCCAAAATTCTTCGCCTTCCAACGGCCAAAGCCATCCACACTTTTTGCATCTTGGGTGGTTTATGGAAACAATTGCTCCGTTTGCTTCGCATTCTTCTTTCATCTTTAACCACTCTTCAAAATGGTTGGTTGCAAAACCCTTGGAGTAGGGAACTTTTACTCCCCATACGTTTGCGTGGGCTATAGGATAGGTCATCTCTACGCCGTTTATCATGGTGACTTTATCACTCATGGGTAGTTCGCCCATTACCGTTCTGTTATGATCGGTCATAATTAGGTAATCAAGGCCGTTTCTCTCCGCTCTTTTTACAATCCAATCGTAACTCTTGTGACCGTCTGAAAGATGGCTGTGACAATGGGTATCACCCCTATACCAGCCTGCCTTTTTCTCAATGAGATCTACCGTTAGTTTTATGGTGTATTCGTTAGATATAAAACGATTTGCAGTAACTACAACGGTCCAGGTACCGGGTACTATTTCTCTTCTTTCATAACCCAAGGTAGAATATGCACCGGAAACAACTATCTTTTCCTTTTTTCTACCCCTTGTGCCTACGTCAACGCCGTCGGGATCTTTTAGGCATATGCCAACTTCATTAACCCATGCTTCTCCCTTTACTCTTTCGGGATAAAAATCATAAAAGAGTTCTATTCTACCAATATCTTCTCCCACCTCAATGGGGAAAAAGTGGTACATTATGTTGTCTTCTTTTTTTGCATTAATGGTGAATTCTAATCTTTTCATATGCCCTCCTACCAAAATATTGTAGCACGGATAGTCTTCCTTTTCAAGGGGCTATTCTACGGGATTTTTAAAGTGTCCCGAAGTGGTTTCCTTTGCTATCTCGCGATATTCCTTGGGGCCAACTTCCATTCTCTTCTTTGCCATATCTCCCTTGTGTAAAACAAGGTTATATAGCGATAGTTCGCCATCTTCAAATATCAGTTCCATGGGGTTATATATTTCAAAATAGCATCTTGACAATTTTATTCTGCGAAGAATAAATTTTCTACCTGCATAATCGGTTAACGTGTTCAAGGTGGGGGCTTTACATTTAGAACATTTCTTGCCGTATGGACAATATCCAAGTTCCATGACTTTTATATCTCCACGCGTAAATTTAAAAGCCCCCTTGGAACGTCCCGTCTTAAGCATTTCTTTTTCGGAAAGTTCTTTACTAAAACTTACGTGGTCTGCAACCTTCATTGCATAGTCCAAGGAAAGAGTGTTAAATAAATTAAAATCGCAACCAAGGAAAAGTTTCTTTCCCCACTCCCTTGCAAGATATATTGCATGTGGGTTTTCTCCGTATATTCCGTCAAAATCTTGAATTCGTGACTTAATGATTTCTATATCTCCGGAATTAAGTAGACTGGGAAGATAAAGATATCTTTCTTTTGCCTCTTTAGTATAGTCAAAGAACTTTTGGAAGAAGCGTGCGTCGTTATAGTCACTGGGTGCAAATATAGCAATATCGTAACCCTCAAGCCCTTCAAAATGCTCGCTTATTATTGCTTTAACTTTGCCTATAGTTTGACAATCTTTAGGTTGATAAACCAGTTTTTGGGGTGGCAGTTTTTCCTTATAAGATAAACTTTCATAAGCCTTTAGATAGGCCTCTCTACGTAGAGCATTCAGCACACTTTTCACACCAAAAGGTCTACCTAAAATTTCTATATCATAATCGCCTACGGCAAATGGATAGTTGTCTACTTTGTCAAAAATTTCCTTTACTTGCTCTTCAAGAAGGGGTTTACCACTTGCAGTAGGTAGAGTGTCGGAGGTGCGCGCCTCGGCAATTTTGTTGCCGTCGGCAAAGACTTCAACTACTGCGTTTTCATTTTCTTCTGCTCTAAATTTTACGTCTATAATTCTACAAGAATGAACGTCTACCAAAGCGCGATTTAACCTTACGTCGGTTGTTACGTAGACCTCGTCGCCCACCTCTATTTTACCTTTAGAGTTTAGTACGACGTAGCCCTTTCCTTTCTCTCCGTTAAAATCTGCGCTTCCAACTTCTTTACCCTTGCGTAAGAGTTTAAATCCATCGCCTTTTGTGAGGTTTAGGTTTCCGTTAACGAAAAGTTTGGAACCCATTATCTTGTTTACAACACCAACTCTTTCTCCTATATGACCTTGTACAAGAGTTGAAAGGAAGTTCCCGTCTTGCCCAAAGGAAAGGCCTTTCGTATAGTTACCCCTATTATAGGTGCGCTTTAGAGCGCTTAACTCTCCACCCTCTTTTTCCCAAGGATATAAGATGCTTCTATAGTAATTTAACGAGGCAGAAACGTACTCTGCTCTCCTCATTCTTCCTTCTATCTTAAGGGACTTAACGCCTATGCTTTCGTAGTCTTTTATCCTCTCTCCAACGGAAAGATCGGCAGTACATATTGCATAGTTTTCTTCACCGCCACCAAGTTTATAGGTTCGTCTACAAGGTTGCTTGCAAAGACCACGGTTACCACTATTTCCACCGGCAAAACTACTCATATAACAGTGTCCGGAAAAGGAAGTACACAATGCGCCTTGTACAAAAACCTCGGTGTCCATAAATGAGGCTATCTTCTTAATTTCACTAAGAGGAGTTTCCCTTGCAAGTATTACTCTTTTGAAACCATGCTCTTTTGCCACAATTGCACCCTCAAGGTTGTTTATTCCACCTTGAGTGCTAAAATGCAATTCTAAATCGGGAAGATTTTCACTTAAAAATTTACCAAGGAAAAGGTCTTGTAAAATGATAGCGTCTACGCCTATCTCTCTAACCCTTTCTACGGCATTAAAAAACCGGTCTAATTCGTCGTCTTTAACTAAGGTATTGAGGGCAACGTATACCTTTACCCCCATAACGCGAGCGTAAGCAACTGCTTTTTCCAATTCCTCGTAAGAAAAATTGTCTGCGCTCTTTCTTGCAGAAAAATCCTTTAAACCAAGATAAACTGCATTGGCACCACTACCAACGGCAACGTAAAATGTATTTAGATTACCGCACGGCGCTAATAACTCCACCTATCTTGCTCTCCTTAAAATATCGCCCTTTTGAAGGGTAACGTCTACTTTAATTTTGACGCGTTGTTGTACTATTTTTGCGTCGTCTATAAGGGCTCCTTTGTCGTCGTACATTTCATCAAGAATAATGGTCGCGTTACAACTCTCGCTAGGAGAAAGAACCTCTAACGTTTCGCCCTTTCTAAAACGATTTCTCATCTCCACGATGGCATAGCCATCGGCATAGTCTTCCACGATTGCTATGAACTCGTGAGTGCCACCGTTTTGTCCACTATTGTAGGCTATGGTACGGTTGTTTTCTCCAAGCGCGTAGGCGGTCGTATAATCGCGATGAACAACCTTTCTGGCCTCGGCTTCAAGAGAATCAATTTCGTCCAAATATACCCCCTTTAAATAGGCGTCAAGGGCTCTTCTGTATGCGTTGACGATCGTTGCAAGATAATACTCTGATTTCATCCTACCTTCTATCTTCAAGGAGTGCACTCCGGCAGAAATAATTTCGGGCACATAGGATATCATATTGAGGTCTTTTGAGTTAAGAATATAGGTGCCTCTTTCGTCCTCTTGCATTTCCAAGGGATCACCACCTCTGCCCGCCTCGGTAATGTTATAGTTCCACCTGCAGGCTTGAACACATTCGCCACGATTTGCATCTCTGCCGTCAAGATAATTGGAAAGAAGGCATCTTCCACTATACGATACGCACATTGCGCCGTGAACAAATATCTCCAGTTCGGTATTCGGGTTATGTTCCCCTATTTCTTTTATTTCATCAAAGGAAAGTTCTCTTGCAAGAACCACTCTTTCTACTCCCTGACTTGCCCAAAATTCAACGGTATATTTATTCAATGTGTTTGCTTGAGTAGATAAGTGAATGGGTAGATTGGGGGCAACCTTTTTACAAAGGGATATAAGACCTGCGTCGGTTATGAGAACTGCATCTACACCAATGCTCTCTAATGCTTTAAAATAATCTTTCGCCACTTCAAAATCACGATTTTTGGGAAAAATATTTACGGTAACGTACATTTTCTTACCTCTTTCGTGACAATACTTGACACCCTCACGCATTTCATCAAGGGTAAAATTATCGGCATAGGCGCGCAAAGAAAACTCTTTACCACCGGCATAAACGGCATCTGCGCCAAAATCAATGGCTGTCTTTAATTTCTTCAAACTACCCGCAGGGGCTAATAATTCAATCTTTTTCATAAATTTATTTTAGCATATTCTCTTGAAATTGTCATTATTTATGCTAAACTATTTATTGAAAAACAAATTGATGCCTATATTTAATTAAAAAATGCAAACGTACATTTAAGCATTAAGGAGACAATTATGTTAAATAAATTTAAAATCGGCCATTATACTAACGAAGAAAAGGGTACGGGTTGTACCGTAATCCTCGCCGAAGAAGGCGCCGTTGCCGGTTGCTCCATACGAGGCTCATCTCCCGCAACTCGCGAAACCGACCTTCTCAAAACCGAAAAAACCGTTTCCGAAATTAACGCAGTCGTTCTTTCCGGTGGTTCTGCATTCGGTTTAGAGGCCGGAAGTGGCGTAATGGATTATCTTTATGAAAACGGAAAGGGTTACAATGCCGGTAAATATAAGGTGCCAATCGTAGTTGGCGCAAGCATATACGACTTAGAGTACAAAGATTTTGGTTATCCCGACAAGCAAGCAGGATATGAAGCAGCAAAAAACGCCAAGGTCGGCAATTTTGAAAAGGGAATAATTGGTGGCGCAAGTGGAAGCACCATTTCTAAACTTCTCGGTATGAATAGCGCAGTAAAAACGGGACTAGGGGTACAAACGTACTCCATGAACGGACTGGAAATTGCAGTTATCACCCTAGTAAACGCACTTGGCGACGTCGTAAAAGATGGCAAAATAGTTGCAGGCGCTCTTGCTCCGGACGGCACGCCTATCTCCATGAAAAAGATATTTACTCTAGGCGGCTTTGAAGAACCCAAGTGTGCAAATACAACCATAGGTTGCATTATAACCAACGCAAAACTCACTAAGGCGCAAGCCAACTTACTCGCAGACCTTGCACACGATGGTTTTGCTCTTGCCCTCTCTCCCAGTCATACGAGATTTGACGGAGACGCAATGTTTACCATGGCAAGTGGCGAAGTTGACGTTGCCTTTGATACTCTACTCGCCCTTATCCCCGACCTTGTTGCCCGCTCCATACAATCTTCCGTTGTAACCACAGAGCCCATTAAGGAGATACCTTTTCTCCACGCTTTATATCCAGATTCACATTGCGGAACAGGCGGTTCTGTCCGAACGCCAGCGCCAGGTCTTCCGCCATGAGCACGTCGTTGCCGCCGCGCTGGCTGGCCTTGAACTGAAAACGGATCACATCGGGTTCATCTTCCGGGTTCTGCAGCGTGGCTTCAAGGCGGTCGATGGATTTCTGCTTGCTGGCAATGGTAATATAGTTTCTTTCCTGATTAAAGCGCTTCTGCTGCTCAATGATACCC
>JAZSKG010000061.1:0-8916 GCA_045534735.1 Candidatus Stercoripulliclostridium sp. | reverse complement strand
GAAGAAACCGGCGCAAAGAAAAAGGGCATCGAAGAAATCAACGCAGCAGTTCGCAAGATAGTAGGTAACGACAAAGTATTCAGCGTAAACGTTCACGAAGTTAAGAACATGGACATGGACGCACAAATCGTTGCAGAATCCATCGCTTCCGCTCTAGAAAAGAGAACTCCCTTCCGTAGAGCAATGAAGTTCGCAATGGGCAGAGCAATGAGAGCTGGTGCTAAGGGTATCAAGACCATGGTAAGCGGACGTCTTGACGGCGCAGAAATCGCTAGAAGCGAAACTTACCACGAAGGTTCAATTCCCCTACAAACCCTACGTGCTGACATCGATTACGGCTTCGCAGAAGCAAATACCACCTACGGTATCATCGGTGTTAAGACCTGGATCTACAAGGGTGAGGTCTTCAAGAAAGGAGGTAAAAACTAATTATGTTAATGCCTAAAAGAGTTAAAAGAAGAAAGCAACAACGCGGCAGAATGACCGGTAAGGCTTTAAGAGGTAACAAGATCGCATACGGCGAATACGGCCTCGTAGCAACCGAACCTGCATGGATTAAGTCCAACCAAATAGAAGCAGCCCGTGTTGCAATGACCAGATATATTAAGCGTGGCGGTCAAGTATGGGTAAACATCTTCCCCCACAAGCCCTTAACCAAGCACCCCGCTGAAGCTCGTATGGATAGCAGTAAAGGTTCCGTAGAATTCTGGGTAGCAGTAGTAAAACCCGGCAGAGTTATGTTTGAAATGGCCGGTGTAAACGAAGAAGTAGCAAGAGAAGCACTTCGTCTCGCAGCAAACAAACTTCCCGTAAAGTGCAAGTTCGCTAAGAGATCCGATCAAGTTGAAGAAGGCGGTGACAATTAATGAAAGCAAATAAATATTTTGAAATGACAAATGAAGAATTAGTGCTTAAGATTAATGAACTCAAAACCGAACTCTTTAATCTTCGTTTCAAGCACGCAACTAACCAACTTTCTAACCCTATGGTTCTTGCTGAATGCAAAAAAGACATTGCTAGAGCAAAGACTGTTCTTCGTCAAAGAGAACTAGGTCTTGTAGAAGAACCCGTAAAGGCTAAGAAGACTCGCGCTAAGAAGAACGCATAGGAGGATAACTTAAATGGAAGATAGAAATCTAAGAAAAACCAGAGTCGGCGTTGTTATCAGCGATAAAATGGACAAAACCTGCGTTATCGCCGTCGAACAAAAGGTAAAACATCCTTTGTATAAAAAGTACATTCTCCGCACCAAGAAACTTAAAGTTCATGATGAGAACAACGAGTGTGGTGTAGGCGACAAGATAGAAGTTATGGAAACTCGTCCCATTTCAAAGGACAAGAATTGGAGACTTCTCAACATCATAGAGAAGGCTAAGTAGGAGGCAACATGATACAACCTGAATCCAGATTAAAAGTAGCAGATAATAGCGGCGCTAAAGAAATTAAATGCATCCGCGTTATGGGTGGCTCTTACGTAAGAAGTGGTAACATCGGTGACGTTATCATTGCATCCGTTAAGTCCGCAACCCCCGGTGGCGTTGTTAAAAAAGGCGACGTAGTAAAAGCCGTTATCGTTCGTACCCACAAGGGCATCAGACGTAAAGACGGTACTCACATTAAGTTCGATGATAATGCAGCGGTAATTATTGATAACCAAAATATGCCCCGCGGTTCACGTATCTTTGGACCTATCGCAAGAGAAATAAGAGAAGGCTATGCTAAAATCGTATCTCTTGCTCCAGAAGTTCTTTAGGAGGCTGAATTATGACTAAATATAGCGTTAAAAAAGACGATTACGTTATGATAATAGCTGGTAAAGACAAGGGTAAGACTGCTCAAATCCTTGCAGTTAACACCGAAGCTCACCGCGTTCTAGTAGAAGGTGATGGTCTTCTAACCGTTAACACCAAGGCAGTTAAAGCAAGAAAGGCTTCTGACCAAGGCGGTTTAATTAAGCAACCCGGTAGCGTTGATATTTCCGACGTAATGCCCATTTGCTCCGCTTGCAACAAGCCCACCCGCGTTGGATACCGTATGGAAGATGGCAAGAGAGTTCGTTACTGCAAGAAGTGTGGTGAAGTTCTAGTAACTAAGAAGCCCCAAAAGGCTAAGAAAGCCACCAAAGCAGCAGTTCGCAAGAAAGCAGTTAAGGCTGAAGAAGCTCCCGCAGAAACCGTAGCAGAATAATAGGAGGCATAATAAATGGCTAAAGAGATTAAAAAGGCTGCTGCAGTTAGAGAGATCAGCAGACTAGAAACCAAATATAAAGAAGAAGTTGTTCCCGCTCTTATGAAGACCTTTGGTTACAGCACCGTAATGCAAGTACCAAGACTTGATAAAATCGTTCTTAACATGCGCTTCGGCGACATCAAGGACAACTCCAAGAGCATGCAACTCGCAACCGCAGAACTTGAAAAGATAGCAGGCCAAAAGGCAGTTGCTACCATGGCTAAGAAATCCGTTGCTAACTTTAAAGTTAGAGAAGGACAACAAGTTGGCGTTATGGTAACCCTACGTAGAGATAAGATGTGGAATTTCCTAGATAAACTTATCTCCATCGCACTTCCCCGTGTTCGTGACTTTAAGGGCGTAAGCGATAAGTCCTTTGACGGCAGAGGTAACTACACCCTCGGTATCAAAGAACAACTCATCTTCCCTGAAATTTCTTATGAACAAATTGAGAAGGTTAGAGGTTTTGACTGCTGTGTAACCACCACGGCTAACACCGACGAAGAAGCTAAAGAACTCTTAAGACTTCTTGGCGTTCCTTTCGTAAAGTAGGAGGTTTATTAAAATGGCAAAGAAATCAATGATTAATAAACAACAAAAAAAGCAAAAGTATTCCACTCGTGAATACACCCGTTGCTCTATTTGCGGTAGACCCCATGCTGTTCTACGCAAGTACGGCATCTGCAGAATTTGCTTCAGAGAACTTGCATACAAGGGCGAAATACCCGGTGTTCGCAAGGCAAGTTGGTAGGAGGATAAACAAATGACTATTACTGATCCCATTGCTGATATGCTTACTCGCATCCGTAACGCTCTAACCGCTAAGAAAGACAGCGTAGACGTTCCTCATTCCAAGATCAAGGCTGCGATTGCAAATATTTTAGTAGAAGAAGGTTACGTTAAGAGCGCTTCTGTAGTTAGTGTAGAAGGTCAAGTTCAAGACGTTATTCACATTGAACTTAAGTACACCGCTAACAAAGAAAAAGTTATTAACGGTCTTAAGAAGATTTCCAAACCCGGTCTACGCGTTTACGCAAAGTGTGACGCACTACCCAAGGTTCTTGGTGGTCTTGGTATCGCTATCATCTCCACTTCCAAGGGCGTTATGACCGACAAGAAAGCACGCGCTATAAGTGCTGGTGGCGAAGTTCTCGCTTACGTATGGTAGGAGGTTTGATATGTCAAGAATAGGTAGAAATCCCATCAAAGTTCCCGCAAGCGTTAAGGTAGAATTTGCAAACGGTATCGTTACCGTTTCCGGCCCCCTCGGCACCCTTACCCAAGCAATTGAAAACAGCAAGATTAACGTAACCGTTGAAGGCGACGTTGTTACCGTATCTCGCGTTAGCGAAGCAAAGGAAGTTAAGGCTGCTCACGGTCTTTACCGCGCACTTATCCAAAACATGGTTATCGGCGTAGAAAAAGGTTACTCCAAGAACCTCGTTATCAACGGCGTAGGTTGGAAGGCAGTAGCACAAGGCAACAAAGTAGTTCTTTCTCTAGGTTTCTCTCACACCATTGACGTAGAAGCTCCCGAAGGACTCAAAATTGAAGTTGTTAGCCCCACCGAACTTTGCATTAAGGGTATTGACAAGGTAAAAGTTGGACAATTCGCAGCAGACATCAAGTCTCTACGTAAACCCGAACCTTACCATGGCTACGGTATCCGTTATAAGGATGAAGTAATCCTACGCAAGGAAGGCAAGACCGCAGGTAAATAAAGGAGTATCTAGATTATGTTAAAGAAAGCAAATAAAAATAAAGTTAGACTTAAAAGACACGCTCGTCTCCGCTATACCCTTAAGGGTACTGCAGAGATGCCACGTCTTTGCGTAACCAGATCCACCGTTAACATCTATGCTCAAATTATTGACGACACTAAGGGCACTACCCTTTGTGCAGTAAACACCCTCCAAGCCGACATCAAAGCATTGGTAGAAGGCAAGACCAAGGTTGAAGCTGCAAAAATCGTTGGTATTGAACTAGGTAAAAAGGCTATTGAAGCAGGTATCAAAACCGTTGTTTTTGATAGAGGAGGTTATATCTATACCGGTCGTGTAGCCGCTCTCGCCGATGGCGCTAGAGAAGCAGGACTTGACTTTTAGGAGAATAGAATTATGGCAAGAAATGATAGAGAAAGATTTAATAGAGAACCCAAAGACGATCTCATTAAAAAGACCATTACTATTCGTCGCGTAACCAAGGTTGTTAAGGGTGGTAGAACCATGCGTTTTAGCGCTCTCGTAGTATGCGGCGACGGTAAAGGCAGAGTAGGTATCGGCATGGGCAAAGCAGCAGAAGTTCCAGAAGCAATTGAAAAGGCTCAAAAGGCTGCTGTTAAGAGCATGTTCACCATCTCTACTGCTGGCAGAACCATTCCCCACACCGTAATAGGTGAATTCGGCAGAGGCAAAGTTCTTATGATGCCCGCTCCCGAAGGTACTGGTGTTATCGCCGGTGGCGCAGTTAGACAAATTCTTGAAGTTAGTGGTATCGCTAATATTCGTACCAAGTGCATCGGCACCAACAACGCTATCAACAGCGTTAAGGCTACCATCGCTGGCTTGAAGGCTCTCAAGACTGCAGAAGAGTTTGCTGCTCTACGTGGCAAGACCGTAGAAGAGATTCTATAGGAGGTTTACTATGGCACAAATTAAAGTTACCCTTGTAAAAAGCACTATCGGTTGCCTAGAAAACCAAAAGGCAAACGTTAAAGCACTCGGTCTTAACAAGATTGGTGCAAGCAAAATTCACGAAGACAATCCCGTTATCCGCGGTATGATATTCAAAGTATCACACCTCGTTCGCGTGGAAGAAGTTAAATAGGAGGACAAGATATGAAACTTCATAATTTATCTCCCGCAGAAGGCGCAGTTACTCCCGCAAAGAGACTAGGCAGAGGTATTGGCTCTGGTCTAGGTAAAACCAGCGGTAAGGGACACAAAGGTCAATGGGCAAGAAGTGGCGGTGGCGTTCGCCCCGGCTTTGAAGGCGGTCAAATGCCTCTCACCCGTAGAGTTCCTAAGAGGGGTTTCAAAAACCACTTTACGGCTGAATATACCACCGTTAACGTTGGAGTTTTTGAAAACTTCGCAGAAGGCACCGTTATTACTGCAGAACTCTTGCAAGACGCAGGTCTTATAGGCAAGATTATGCCCTACGGTTTGAAAGTTTTAGGTGATGGCGAACTTACCAAGAACGTAACCGTTCAAGCAAAAAAATTCACCAAGTCTGCTCAAGATAAAATTGAAAAAGCAGGCGGTAAGGCAGAGGTTCTATAATGTTTCAAACATTTAAGAATGCATTCAAGACCCCCGAGATTTGCAAGAAGATTTTAATCACTCTTGCACTTCTCTTGGTCTACAGAGTAGGTTGCTTTGTACCAATCCCCGGTCTTGATTCCGCTGCAATTTTTGCAGGTTATGCTCAAACGGACTTCACCTTGATGCTTTCAGCCATCACGGGTAGTGCATTCACTTACGGCACTATCTTTGCACTCGGTATCGTTCCGTTTATCAACAGTTTCATTATTATGCAATTGTTGACTCTTATAATTCCTAAACTTGAAAAGTTAAGCAAGGAAGGCGAAGAGGGTAGAAAGAAAATTACTCAATATACCCGTTACGTTGCAGTTATCCTAGCAATAATTCAAGCAATAGGCGTTATGTTCGCTTGGCAAGACAGCATTATCCCTGTATTTAGTGGTAATCCTGAAAACCAAGTTGACAAGATCTTTACCATGATCTTTATCGTTATAATCCTAGTGGGTGGTTCATCACTCGTTATGTGGTTAGGCGAAAGAATTACCGAATACGGTATTGGTAACGGTACTTCACTTATCATCTTCATAGGTATCATCTCCTCTCTCGGCACCTCCATTTGGAATGCTGTTGCAGTAGTAATACCTGCAGAAGTTAAGGCTGGCGAAACCACTAGCATTTGGTTCTTGCTCGGATTCTTAGCATTGGTTGCAATCCTATTCTTCGTTATCGTATTTATGGATATGGCAGAACGTAAGATTAAGGTTCAATATGCTAAACAAATTAAGGGCAACAAGATGTATGGTGGACAATCCACTCACATTCCGATCAAAGTTACCTCCGGTGGCGTTATGCCCATAATCTTTGCATCATCATTGATTATGTTCCCCCAAATGATTATTCAATTTGGCGGATGGGAAACCACCAAGTTCGGTCTCTTCTGGGCAGAGTGGTTCGGTAGCAATGGTAACCTATATGCACCTATAATGTTCTTACTTATAGTGTTCTTCGGTTTCTTCTACGCTCAAATCCAATTTAACCCCGACGACGTTGCACGTATGCTACAACAAAACGGTGGTTTCATTCAAGGCGTAAGACCCGGTAAGGCTACCAGTGATACTTTGAGGAAGATAAACAATAGATTGACGCTATTCGGATCATTGTTCCTAGCAATCATAGCGCTAATTCCTACGTTGATTTTGCAACAAGTAGACGGCTTTGCAGCACTCGGACTTGGTAACGCATTCTCCGCAACCGGTTTGATGATCGTTGTATCCACCGCTCTTGAATTCCAAAAACAACTTGAAAGTCAATTGCTCGTAAAGAACAATAAGGGATTCTTAAAGTAAAATGAATATCATATTATTAGGTGCGCCGGGTGCAGGAAAGGGCTCCCAAGCAACGAAACTTAAAGAGTATTACGGCATACCCCACATTTCAACGGGTGATGCATTCCGCTCCAATATTCAAAGACAAACCGAAATAGGTATCTTTGCAAAAAGTTTCATTGATAAAGGCCAACTCGTACCCGACGACGTAACCATTAAGATAGTTGAGGAAAGGCTGTCTCACGAAGATTGCAAAAATGGATTTTTGTTAGACGGCTTTCCCCGCAGTATCCCACAAGCCGAGGCCTTACAAGGCATTGCTAAAATAGATTACGTTATCAACTTCGTAATTGACACCGAAAAGGTGGTAGCAAGACTCGGTGGCAGACGTACCTGCTCTTGTGGAGAAACCTACCACGTATCAACGCATCCCAGCATGATCTGTGACAAATGCGGTAAGGAACTTTATATTCGTCAAGACGATAATGAAGAAACCATCCGTAACAGAATGGCAGTTTACGAAAAGACCACTGCTCCTCTAGTAGATTATTACAGAGAGAAAGGACTCATAGTAGACGTAGATGCAAACGGTACCATAGAAAAAACCTTCCAAGAAATCATAGAACTCGTAAAATAGCATGGTAACCATTAAAAGTGAAATAGAATTAGGATATATGAGAAAGGCTGGCGCGATACTTCGCGACGTACTTGACTTAGTATCTGAAAACGCTCGCCCCGGCGTTACCACTAGAAGACTAGATGCCATTGCTTACGATTACATCAAAAAGCAAAACGCAGTTCCAAGTTTTTTAGGCTATGGTGGATTCCCCGGAACTCTATGTACGTCTATTGACTCGGAAATCGTTCACGGTATCCCCGGAAATAGAGTGCTAGAAGAGGGAATGTTACTCAAATTGGACGGTGGCGTTGGAATAGGTGGTTTCCACACCGACGCGGCTCGTACGGTTATTATAGGTTCTACTACTCCCGAAAAGGAACAACTCGCAAGAGTTTGCAAGGAATGTTTCTTTGAAGGAATTAAGATTTTAAAGGACGGCGTAAGGCTAGGCGACCTAGGTGCTGCAATAAGCGCACACGCCGAAAAATATGGGTACGGAGTCGTAAGAGAATTAGTAGGACACGGCATTGGTAGAACGGTGCATGAAGATCCTAACGTACCTAACTATGGTATTCCCGGTAGGGGGATGAGAGTTAGTAGCGGTATGACGCTTGCAATAGAGCCCATGATAAACCTAGGCTCCAGGCGCATAAGGCAATTTGAAGGCGATGACTGGACGATTGCAACAGCAGATGGTAAACCTTCTGCCCACTACGAAAACACGGTAGTAATTCTCCCCGATGGAGTAGAAATACTAACATTGTGAGGGCGCGACAGCGCAGTATGAATATGAAAGAAATCAAAGTAGGCTCGGTCGTATTTTCCAAAGCAGGAAGGGACCAAGGAAGTTTTTACGTAGTGACGGAAATAGTTGACGAAAACTACGTTAAAATAGCCGACGGCGACCTTCGCAGAGTTGATACGCCCAAACTAAAAAAAATTAAGCATCTTAAAACTGATGGCGAAATACTGGAAAAACTCGCAGAGAAGTTTGAAGAGGGCAAAAAAGTTTTCGATGCTGAAGTTAAAAGCGCACTCCGCGCATACAATGGCTCGATATAAAAATTAAAAAGGAGTACGATATGTCCAAAGACGACACCATCGAAGTAGAAGGCACTGTTGTAGAAGTGTTACCCGGTACCAATTTTAAAGTTAAATTGACTAACAACCACGTAATCACCGCATACCTTGCCGGAAAAATGAGAGTTAACAATATTAAGGTATACGTGGGCGACAACGTTAAAGTTGCCATGAGTCCCTACGACCTTATGAGAGGACGTATAGTATACCGTAGCAAAAACTAATTTATAGGAGAAACGACAATGAAAGTAAGACCTTCTGTTAAGCCTATGTGCGACAAATGCAAGATCATCAAAAGACACGGCAAGGTTATGGTTATTTGCCCCAAAAACACAAGAAAAAAGCAAACTAAAGAATAAAATACTTTGAATATGATAAAATCATCAAAAAATAGGCAACT
>JAZSKG010000304.1:0-4291 GCA_045534735.1 Candidatus Stercoripulliclostridium sp. | reverse complement strand
AGAGAGAGCATTTTGTTCTCTCTTCCTATTTCATAATACATTATGACCATTAGACCATATCAGCCAAAAGATTTTGAGAGGATGCGTAAAATTTGTTACGAAACGTCCTCGGGGTTTGAAAGCGAAAAGGGTAGAATTGCTCTTTTTGCGACCTATTGCGACTATTACGTAAACGAAGAGCCCGACCATTGCTTTGTTGCGGTAAATGAAAACGACGAGGCGATAGGTTATATTATTTGCGCCCCCGATAGCGAGCGCTATGAAAGGGTGTTTATGGAAAAATACGCACCACTTCTAAAAAAAGCAAGTCCGGTTAGATATTTTTTCCATCTAGTAAACGAATGGCTCTGCCGTAAGGTAAAGGAAGATTATCCTGCTCATTTACATATTGATATCCTAGAACAGGGGCAAAGAAAGGGGCTCGGCACTGCCCTTATGGACACTCTAACCGCTCATCTAAAGGATATAGGAGTAAAGGGTGTATATCTTACCTGTGGCAGTAGTAACGTAAAAGGTGTTAACTTTTATAAAAAATATGGTTTTAAAGTATTAAGCGAGCGCTTTGGTTCCACAACCTTTGTTCTCAAAATTTAAGTATTGACTTAGCGCGCGTGCGCGTATATAATATAAGCATTATTTAAGCATTATTATTTTTAGGAGTAATTATGAGTGAATTAAACCTTGCCCTTACGGCTCGTAACGTTAGAGAGAACATAGTAAACTGCATTGGTTCTCTTGGCGTAGGACACATTGGTGGATGTTTATCCATAGCAGATCTACTTGCCGTTTTATACGGAAAACACATGAAGTTTGATGCCAGCAATCCCAAAATGGAAGGAAGAGATAGGCTGGTTTGCTCCAAAGGTCATGCAGGTCCCGCTATCTATGCAGTTCTTGCAGAGTTCGGCTTTTTCCCAAAAGAAATGCTTTCAACTCTAAACCAAGGTGGAACCTTACTTCCCAGCCATTGCGACATGAACAAGACTCCCGGCGTAGATATGACGGCAGGTTCTCTAGGTCAAGGCTTTAGTTGTGCAGTAGGTTGCGCACTCGGTTCTCGTTTGAGAAAGGATGGTGCTACCATTTATGCCATCATAGGTGACGGCGAAAGCCAAGAAGGGTTAATATGGGAAGCAGCAATGTACGCAAGCCACCAAAAACTAGACAATTTAATTGCATTTACCGACTATAACAAAATGCAACTTGACGACTATGTTGCAAACATAAACGACCTTGATCCCTTGGATAAAAAATGGGAAGCATTCGGTTGGAAAGTTTGGGTTATAGATGGTAACGACGTAACGGAAATAGATAGGGCTATCACCGAAGCAAAGGCATACGTAGGCAAGCCTAAAATGATAATTATGAACACGGTAAAAGGTAAGGGTGTAACTTACTGCGAAAAGGCACTCGTTTCATCTCACTCCATGAGTGTAAACGCCGAGCAACGTGCGCAAGCATTAAAGGAAATAAGGGGGGAATAGTAATGGAAATTAATGAAAAAACCCTAATGAAAGACGTTTTTGTGGATCATATGCGCAACGTTTTAGCAAACGACGCCGACGCCATTCTTTTAGACGCCGACCTCGCCAGATGTTCGGGATGTAACGTTCTCTACAAAGAATTCCCCGAAAAATGCTTTAACGTAGGTATCGCAGAAGCAAACATGGCAAGTATGTCGGCAGGCCTTGCTTCCTATGGTTTTAAGCCCTATATTTCTTCATTTGCTCCCTTTGCAACAAGAAGATGTGCCGACCAAATCATGATATCCATTTGTTACGCACAACAAAACGTAAAAATTATAGGCACCGACCCCGGTATCTCTGCAGAACTTAACGGTGGTACCCATATGGCGCTAGAAGATATAGGAATGCTTCGCTCCATACCCAACATTCTCATTTACGAGCCCACCGATGCTATGGAATTTAAGAAAGCATTACCACAAATTCACGCATATCCCCATGCTTGCTACGTAAGAATGCATCGTAAAACGCCCGCTCTTCTCACTAAAGAAAGTGACGAAGTTAATATTTTAAAGGCAAGAATTATGCGTGAAGGTACCGATTGTACCATAGTTGCAAGTGGTATTATGGTAGAAACCGCTCTTCTTACTTCAGAACAACTACAACAAGAGGGTATTAGTGTGGAAGTAGTATGTTGTCCCACCGTAAAACCCATTGATGCAGAAACTATAATTTCTTCTGCTAAGAAAACCGGTTGCGTAGTTACTGCCGAAAACCACAACGTTATGGGCGCACTCCGCAGTGCCGTTTCCGAAGTTCTCGTTGAAAACTATCCCGTACCTCTAGAATCTATTGGTGCTAAGGAAAAATTTGGCGAAGTTGGTAAAGTTCCCTATTTGCGTAAAGCATTCAATATGGACGTAGAAGACGTTGTGGGAGCAGTTAGAAAAGCAATATCAAGGAAGTAACATTTCCCTATTGCAAGATGATTTATCTTGTGTTATAATACTATCATTCAATGGGGTAATCCCCAAATTATTAGGAGGCAAAATTTATGAAAAAAACTCTATCTATAGTAGCTATGATCGCTCTTGTAGCAGTTCTTGGTATAGCACTTGTTGCATGTATCCCCAGCGATCCCGACAAAGCAGCCGCTAATCTAAAAGAAGAAGGATATACCGTATCCGTTGCAAAAGCAAGCGATGGTACTGGTGTTAAAATGGGTCTTGAATTGACTTATGGTAAAGGCTGTATCGCAACGGTAGACGCAGTGCTTGTTTCTGCATCTCTTGCACAGGGCATAGATGGCGAAATCGTTAAGATTATTTACTTCAATGATTCCGATAGTGCAAAAGCATACTGGGAAACCATTAAAGACGACGAAGTAGAAGAAGGCTACGTTGCAAAGAGAAGTGGCAAGATCGTTTATGGCGGTACTGAAGCAGCAGTTAAAGCAGCTGGCTAAGATTTAAAATAATAAATAAAAAAGGAGACTCGCAAGAGTCTCTTTTTTAATGAAAAAAAATATGTTTTTACTTGATTTTGCCACCACCAAGGCAAACTCTATCATCGTAAAGAACGGCATATTGTCCACTGGTAACGGCGCGTACCGGAGTATCTGCAACTACTCTGACGTCTTTTCCTTCCACGTATGCAGTTGCAGGCATAAGTTTTTCACGGTGACGGGTGCGAAGTAGTACCCTTTGTCCGTTTTCTATTGGGTCGCAAATATGGTTAAAGTCTTCGGCTATAAGTTCTTTTGTGAAGAGTTCGTCACATTCCCCTTGGTTTACGTAAAGAATGTTCTTATGAACGTCTTTTTTTACAATGTAGTAGGGTGCATCGTTCTTTTCGCCCTTAACACCACCGAGTCCAAATCCCTTTCTTTGACCGATAGTATAATAAAATACTCCGTCGTGTTCGCCTACGACTCTACCGTCAAGAGTGCAAATTTTACCCTTTTGCATGGGAAGATAGGATTTAAGAAACTTTCTAAAATCTCTTTCGCCTATAAAGCATATTCCCGTACTATCTTTTTTTTCAGCAGTAGCAAGACCATGCTCTTCTGCTATTTTTCTAACGGTAGGTTTATCTATGTCGGTAAGAGGGAATATAACGTTGTCTATTTGATCCTGCCTTACTTGGTTTAGGAAGTAGGTTTGATCCTTATTTTCATCTAGTGCGCGAATAAGGTAGGTTTTACCATCTTTTCTTTCCACTCCACAATAGTGCCCGGTAGCAATAAAATCGGCACCTATCTTTCTTGCATATTCACGGAAGGGACCAAATTTTATTTCTACGTTACAAAGTACGTCGGGATTAGGAGTTCTGCCGGCCTTGTATTCATCTATGAAATGCTTAAAAACCCTATCTTGATACTCTTTGGATAAATCTATGGTATAGTAGGGGATATCAAGGAGGGACGCAACCTTTCTAACGTCGGAATAATCTTCCTCTGCCGTGCAACATCCATTTTCATCTTCTTCGTGCCAGTTGCGCATAAAAAGACCAAGAACGTCGTATCCTTGCTCCTTTAGTAGTAGCGCTGCTACGCTACTGTCTACTCCGCCACTCATTCCAACAACTACTTTCTTTTTCATTTTTGCATTTTATCCTCGCGCGTGCGTGCGTGTGTACGTGCATGCGTACGTATCATAATATATATAATAAGGGAAACGCGCCTCTTGTGGCACGTTTTTTGCCACAGCCCAATATATTGGGAGTTCCGCATAACTACAAAAAAATATTTTTGAAAATTTTTATTATGCGTATTGACAAAGGAGGATAATTTTATTATTATGGAATTCCACTTTGCGTGGTGGAGTACC
>JAZSKG010000054.1:0-5375 GCA_045534735.1 Candidatus Stercoripulliclostridium sp. | reverse complement strand
AAACGTAGTCGAGGCCGTCGATTTCCGTTCCACCACAAGCTACGTAAACGGGAACGAACTCACGGAGCTGTTTAACGATACGGTTACCAAACGCTAGACGGAAGTGCTCGATAACGTAGTTGTCCATCTCTTCAAATTTCTTAAGGTTTTCCTCGCTAACCTTATATTTTTCTTGAGCTTCGGCAAATAGCTTTTCAAGGTAGGTATAGTCGATGGGCAATCCCTCGGTAAGAGGAGCATCAAAAGGTGCTGCCTTACTGTTAATATTGATGGGCATACCACGGTCATAAACCTTATCAGAAATAGCAAAGGTAGAGTCGTCGTTGTTAGCAGTGCCTACGTACCACATATTTTCAGGCAAACGGAAACGACCTTTTACAACGTGTTTGGGGTCACTGGGCCAACCGGAGGGAACGAGGTCAACTACCCATTGGTCACGCGAAGGCATTTCCAAAATAGAAAGCATTTCTGCAAAGTAGTACTCGACACGTGCGATGTTCATTTCGTCCAGAACGGTAATATATACGTCCTTATTGTAGGTTGCATCGTACATGGCCTTTAGTACTTCGGTTTCATTAAAACGCTTGGTAAATTCGTTGAAGTAACCAAATAGTTCGGTACGGTCACGCCAAGATGGTTGAACGGATGCGATGGTCGTATCGTTCTTTAGAAAGTGACCTAAACACTCGGGAAGTGAAGTTTTACCGGTACCGGATATACCTTGTAGAATAATAAGACGTGTGGTCGCAAGGGATGCAAAGAACAACCTGACGATTTTGGGTTCATAATAAAGCTTACGCCAAGGTCTATCGGGGTTGTTTGCAGCATAATTACGGAATCTATCGCATATTTCTTCCAAGGTGTAATTATAGCACTCGTATTCACGTTCTTTGTATTCGGGGTCTGCATACTTGGTGTCAACTTCGGTGAGCTTATAGAAACGACTTTCGCCTTCCTTCTTTTCGCTGGAAGTATCTTCCCCTTCGTTGCCTTCCAATATATCGTAGCCTTGGTATGCAATCTTTAGTCCCAAGATACGATCCTTTTCCTTGGTAATCTTAACGATTTCCTTGCGGAGAGTATCAATTTCTACTATCAGGTCTTGGTTGAGGATTTTGTCACCGATAATACGCTTTACAAGTTTTCTTCCAAAGAAGATTGCACAAAATAGTAGTGCTGCAAGTACCAGCACAACAAGGATGAAGCAAATGATTGCTCCGGCCACCTGTCCTGTGGTCATGTCGGGCTTGTAAAGGTTGTATGCCTCGGCATATGCTTTGAAGTCGAACATTTGCACAAGGCTACCTATTACGCCACCTCGGTTGCCTAAAGTGTTGGGGTCCGCATAAAAGATGCCCAACATTCCGCCAAAGAATATATCACAAAATGCTTTGAAGAAATTTCCCATAATCACCTATCCTTTACTCGGTTATACCGGGTTCGGCATAAGAACCTATAAATTCGAAGCTTGCTTGAGTTTTTCTAGTTAGTCCACCATAGGTTGATGCGTTATCGTTTTCCATAAGTAACCCGTCGTACCAAGCGTACATAGTAACCTTTCTTGAACCGTTAGCGGGTAGAATAAAGGAGAAGGAGGATACTTTCTCGTATAGACCATCTTTAAACTCTTCTAACGTGGGTTCTTCGGTTCCTAGTTCGACGGGTTCTAGTTTTTCATTAACTATACCGCTAATGACGTCAACGTCGGCATCCTTAACGATGGGACCATATTTTATCCAAGGGTATCTACCGATTATACCAATTAGTAGGTCGTCTACAAATACAGCGATATGTAGCTTGTCTTGTATATCGTTGGTATTGTTTCCTCTAACCTTATACTTTATCCTCATACGTAAAGGTAGTTCGGGATTGATATTGTTTACAAAGACACTTGCGGTAGAATCTACTTGAGCGTTTTGGGTGTATACATCCTCATAATAATATGGGTCGTGGCCAAGTCTTCTTGGGTATTTGACTCTACCATCTTCACGATAGATATCGACGAACCTTTGGTTGACCTCGTCGTATCCTTTGGTGGTAGAAGCGGTAAAGAAAATATCGGTAAATTCTTGAATGGTTTGACCTTTATATGGAGCAACCGCCGGCATCATAGGTGCCAAATCGTCGTCGCCATTGGTGGGAACAACACGAAGATGTGCATCCCAAGTAAACAATTCGAATTTACCATTATTAACGTGCAGCTTTTCTGCAAAAACTGCGCGAGGGTCGTCAATCTTGTGCCAACTAAAATACAAGTCGGGAGTAGCGGTATTGGTGCTAGCTGCAAAGTCTAGCTCCGAAATACCTACTACGTTATTAGCTGAGAACCAAGCGTAGGTTGCAGTGCTTAGCGATACCAATAGCAGTACAACTATGAGTATCGTCGTAATAAAACTTCGTGATGATAGTTTTGTGGTATCTTTCATTTTACTCCACCTCTTCCGGTGCATAAGGTACACCGTTAAACGCTATATCAAAGTCGATTTTTTTGCTACCGTCCTCATCAACCATTTCTACACCATCAAACCAAACTACGATTTTTGCTTTAATATAGTTATTTGCTGGAATGAGGAACTTTATTTCTTCGGTTTTGGACATACTTTCAAGGTCGTAAATATCCTTGTTGTTTTCTAGTCGTCCATAATATATGGATTGCCCGTCGGTAGAAACCAAACCGCGCAAAGTGAATTCGCTAGTAGCCTCGTCGGTAGTAAATATTGCTCCACGGAATTTATCGATTATATCGTACTCGGCGTAAACGCTCGTACCGGGCACGTTGTAGGTTTCGGAGTGTATTTCATAGGTGAAAGTTACCTCCATTGTGGAGTTCGTCTTGTTGGTTAGGAAGAACTCCGTAGCATGACCGTTTTTCTCTTTTAGCACGTAGGGAGTAGTTAGCGATGCGTTATCGAGTTTAACTACCCAACTATTTGCGGAATTCTTTATTTGGTATGCTTTATTGAACTTTTGAGGGTCCCCAAAGTCTTTGAATTTGGTTACGCCAACCTCGGCGGAATTGATGGGAACCATTGGGTAAAGAACGTTTTGCTCGGTTACGGGAGCGATGTCGAGCTTATAGCTGTATTCATCGGGTGCGAGTTCAACCCAAGATAGGCAAAGGTCCCCGCCACCGCCATCGTTGGAGCTGGCGGTAAATTCCAAATCGTTAACAGCTACGACATTAACAACGCTATACCAAGCAAAGGTTGCGGTAGATAGAACTATGGCAAGCAAAAGTGTCATTAGTACAACGCTAATGAATCTATTAAACCATTTTACGTTCAAGGTTAATTCTAATTTTTCCATAGTTATACTTCCGGCTTAGGTGCAACTTCAAAAGCAAATTCTATCTTTAGAAGTCCGCCTATAATATCGTTTACACAGTCGGGGTCCCAACCCTCTAGCCAAATAACCAACGAATATTTGACTATTTGTTCTGGAGCTAGCTCGAACCCTTGGTTATAGAAAACGTATTCGTCGTTATAGTAAGGAGTGGTATACCAAAAACCTTCCTCTTCCTTGTGATGAATTTCCCTATTGCCTTCCACGTTTTGCGTGATTTCCAGGGGAGTGTATGCATTTTCTGCAAGTTCGGTACAAACCACCTTTTCCGCATTGCCTTCGGCGTCTTTTGCGGCATAGACGGTCATATCGTAATCTTTAATGAGCATAACGCGAAGAGCCTTCTCAATACCTTGTGTTGCTTCTTTAATCTTAAATACCTCGTTATAATATTGTTTGTCGGAGGTTATGTTTTTAAGGAAGAAACTAACTGCTATGTATTTATCTTCCGCAGTACTTATTTGACCTTCGCCCTCGGCAATTTCTAAAATCTTGTCCTCAATTGGAACGTCTCCAAAGGGGCTAAGATATATGGAGGTATTATCCATATAATCTGGGCCCGATACCTCTAAAAATTGTGTTGCCGAAGAGAAATCGGGTTTAGAGGACAAGGACAAGATTCTACTGCCTTCATTTTGCACGTAAATGCTAAAGTTATTTATTTGGACTGCGCTATAAAAGCCGTAAATCGCAATACCTATAAACATAAGGACAAGCAAAATAATGGCTATGATAATAACCACCTTACGCTCCTTAATTTGAGCGCGTGCTTTCTTATTTTTAATAAGGTATTTATACTTTGGATTAGTTGGGTCGGTAAGTTCCGAGGGTAAATCCTGCGTAGGGGCAGTTAATTGAGTGCCATCCGTAGCGACTTCCCCTTCGTTAGATAAAACCTCACTAGCGACCTCATCCGAAGTGCGATTTTTGCCTTTTAACTTCATTTTGAACTACATGGCGCAGATATTTGCGCCAAATACTCCTTTTAGTTGTTTTCGTCGTTATTAGGTTGGGCTTCTTGTTGGATTTCTTGTTGGGCTTCTTCTTTTGCCTTTTGGCTGGCAAGATATTCCTCAATAGCCTTTCTCTTGATTTCTTCTTCGTCGATAGCGATTGCAGTAGCCTCGTTTGCCTTTTCTTCCTTAACCTTAGCCATCTTGAAATCCATGATCATCTTTACAACAAGAATAATGTTGTAAATGAATAGGAGTGCTAGAGGAATAACAATAACGAGTAGGAAATTGGTGGGGTTTTGTAGCCAGTTGATAGCCTTACCAACGCCCTTCAAGTGTGTTTTATAAACTGCAAGAACGTTATTGGGGTTTATGTTTTCTTTTGCGGTTACAACGTCGCCCATTACTACATAGGTATCGATTAAGCCGTCATTATCATTGTCAATAACTTCCACTATACGGTGGGTAATGAGAGCCTCGTATCCGTTAACGTTACCAACATAGGTGATAATATCGCCAACTTTAAGGGTACGATTGTTTTCGGGAGTTTTGGCAATAACCATATCTCCACTCTTAAAGCGGGTTTTAATATCAAAACCGGTGGTTTCGTAGTATTCGTCTTTACCATTCATGGAGTCGGTAAGAACGGGTAGTAGTTTGGTCTTGCCCTCACCAACGGTTGCGCTAGAGGTAATGGGGTTAGCAATAACGATAGCACTAACGGTAATAGCAAGAATTATAATTGCTACTTGGATACAAGTTACAGTAATATCGACAATTTTTCTTTGTTTAGGAGTTAGTTTGAACTCCTTTATTTTCTTAATTAGGTCCATAATTTTATGAATTCCTTTTATTATGTATTAGGTAATAATAATTAATTACAAAAAGCGATACTTACTCCCACGCACAAGCGCGTGAGAGTAAGCCAGATGGTTATTTATTTGCTATAATATGCAAATTTTGTTAGGTTGCTAGGTAATATCTTGGTTGATATTATGGAATAGCAGCAAAGCTGAATGCAAAAGATACTCAGTGCTCATGTGCCAACTCAGAGGTTAATTCTACACCGTCTATGCAAGC
>JAZSKG010000124.1:0-4435 GCA_045534735.1 Candidatus Stercoripulliclostridium sp. | reverse complement strand
CATAGTAGAGAATATGTCCTACTTTGTATGCGACAAATGTGGAGAAAAACATTATCCCTTTGGCAAGAGCAATCTAGAAGAAATAGCAAAGAAATATAACATTAAAAACGTTGCTAGACTTCCCATCACCCCAGACGTCGCAAAGCAAGCCGACCGTGGTCTAATAGAACTCCACGAACTTGAACTCTTAGATAGCCTAAGCGATAACCTATAATCACACTACTATAATAAAGCGCCCCGAATTTCGGGGCGTTTTCTTTACTTTAGATTTATAATTTTTTCCAGTATTTCTTCATCTGCAGGACAGAAGTTGAAGTTTGGGATTTCTTTAGGGGTTATCCACTTTATGTCGTTATGCTCCAAAATTTTGGGCTCGCCCTCCAGTATCGTCGCGTTAAACAAACTTAGATGTACCGTTACGTCGGGATACTCGTGGGTTACTTCCATAAAGAGATCTTTTACGCTAAGGATTACATCAAGTTCCTCCTTACATTCGCGCACAAGAGCCTCTTCCTTTGTTTCCCCTATTTCCACCTTGCCACCAACGAATTCCCAAAGCAATGCTCTTGCCTTGTTTTGTGGCCTTTGGCATATTAGAAATCTTTCGCCCGACCAAATGAGGGCTGCAACCACTTCTATCTTTTTGTTCACGATTTTACCTATTTGTTTAGAAGTGCGTAGTTCTTCTTATTACATTTATAAAGTTGCTTGAACACTTCAAAGTTCTTGTCGTAAATGGCCTTGTTTTCCATATTGGGCGTAAACGTCTTCTCTACCTCTATGTAATCCTTAACTTTAGAAACACTCTCTATGAGCCCTAGTCCCGCCGCCACGCAAGCACAAGCGCCTACTGCACCAACGTTTTGAGGATCTTTTACAACTTCTACTACGTGTCCGGTTATGTCGGAAAGAAGTTGTGCCGTGAAGTTAGAAAGAGCGCCACCACCTACAAATCTAATAGCATCGCTAACTTTTGCCTTCTTTGCTTCTGCTTCCAGCATCCATCTTTGGTGGAAACATACGCCCTCTAGTACGGCACGAATAAGTTCGGTCTTGCCGGTTTCCAAACTAATATTAAAGAACATACCTCTAGCGTTGGGATCTTCAAAGGGGCAACGATTACCATGTAGCCAAGGAGTAAATATAACGCCACCACAACCCGCGGGAATGGTGTTACATACTTCCGTCATATAGTCGTAAAGAGAGGTGTACTTCTTCTCTATGTCTTCGCCTTCGGTAACGTTAGTAGTCTTAAGATAAATACCGATTTCGTCCAATGCGAGGTGGTTCTTAACCCATTCCAAGCACTTACCGGAAGTTTCCATTTCTGCAAAATAGTTATACTTGCCACTTTCTGCACCTACGGTTGCAGCGATCATAGCAGAAGTATCAACCATAGACTTATCTACTACCGTGCCAACCCAACCTGAAGTACCACTATAAATATGAGTGTCGCCCACTTCGGTTGCGCCTGCACCTACGCCTATGAGAGCAGCATCCATGCCACCACCAAATACTTTAGTGCCCTCACTTAAACCCAGTTCCTCGCTTGCCTTAGCAGTAACGTATCCTACGCAGTCCGTGCTCTTTTTAATGGGAGCAAGGTGACGAGTACTTACGCCTAACATCTTGCACATTGGCTTTGACCATTCGTGCTTGCGAATGTCGTAAATAAGGGTACCAAAAGCACTATCTGCAGTCATTATGCATTCGCCGGTACATTGGGAAATTAGGAACTCCTTAACGTCCAACCACTTGTATGCCTTCTTAAAGTTTTCGGGCTCGTTTGCCTCTACCCACTTATACTTCCATACAGGGTCTTTAACAGAGGCTGCAACGGCACCGGTATAGTACAAAGATTTTAGTAGTTTTATAACGTTTGCTCCGGCAATTTGCAATCCGTGAGCCATTCCCTTCTTTATTTCTTCCTTAGCACGTTGATCCATGTAACTCATTGCCCTACGAACAGGTTGACAATCTTCATCAACGAGCACAAGTCCTTGGGCTTGAGAACAGAATGAAATACCAAGTATTTCCTTGGGATCTACGGGATAGTTTTCAAAGATCTTCTTCGTGGTTACGCACATTGCGTTCCACCACTCTTTGGTATCTTGCTCTACGCCACCATTTTCCAAAACGTAAAGATTATAACCCTCCATTGCGCTAGCCTTTAGTTCAATGGTGTTTCCTACGTCAAAAAGACAGGTCTTTATGCCCGTCGTACCTACGTCATAAGTGATAATATAGTTTGCCATACTTTCTCCTAATAGTGAACGATATATAAAAATTATACTATAAACGCGCGCGTTTGTCTAGATACAATTAAATTAAAATACCTATTGAAATAGTAATAATTAGGTGCTATAATTTATCTATCAAGTTTTGGAGGCAATTATGCAAAACCGTATTATTGAAAAGGGTAAATTACTAGATGAAAACGGCAATATCCGTGAACCCGGATATGCTAAAGAATATCTTTTGGAATACAATCGCGACGACGTTAAGGCTCCGAAGTGGAGACTAAAAGAATGGGATTACTACTACGTTGGCAATGATGACTACGCCATTTGCCTTACCATCTCCGATATGGGCTACATAGGCGCAATGAGTGCTACTTTTATTGATTTTAAAGTACCAACCCAAATTACAAAGAGTAGCGTTTTCCTATTCCCCATGGGTAAACTCCACATGCCCGGCACCACTTTAAAGGGCGACGCAGTATGCAAAAACGGCAACGTTGAAATGACTTTCGTAAACGACGGAAACACTCGTCACCTCTTCGGCAAATATCCTCACTTTGGTAACAACGGCGAAGAATTGTCCTTTGACTTTGAACTTTACGACAATCCCGAAGAATGTATGTTTATTGCAACCCCGTTTGATAAACCCAAATACTTCTACTACAACGCAAAAATAAACTGCTTATCTTGTAAAGGCAGTTTCCGTCTTGGCAACAAGGTATACAACCTAGACGATGCACTTGGTACTCTAGACTGGGGCCGTGGCGTTTGGACGTATGATAACACCTGGTACTGGGGCAGTATGCAAACCGTTCTTCCCGATGGTAAAAAGTTCGGCTTTAACATAGGTTATGGCTTTGGCAACACCTCTAGCGCAAGCGAGAATATGCTCTTCTACGATGGAAAATCTCACAAATTAGAAGACGTAACCTTTAACATTCCCGGCGATGGTACCGACGACGTTAGATACATGGAGCCCTGGACCTTTACCTCTTCGGATGGTAGATTAGAACTTGATTTTGAACCTATCATAGATCGTCAAGCACCCGTTGACCTAAAGGTAATGTGCATGATTCCCCACCAAGTTTTCGGTTGGTTTAGTGGAAAATGTATTCTTGACGACGGCACAGTTATCCACCTAGAAAAGACTTTAGGCTTTGCAGAAAAGGTTCATAACAAATGGTAAAAATCCCACAAAAAGAAGCGCCCAACGGGCGCTTTTCTTTTATGATTTAATGCTAATCTATACTTGCAATCTCTAGGGGCGATGCCGGAATGTCCAGCCCTTCCGTCTTCTCTAGTTTTTGTTGAATGGTCGTGGTGCGTTTGTGGGCGGAATCTAATGCCTTTTGTGCGCGTTCCATTTGTTCTTGGGCCCTTTCTATGTCGGCAACAAAGGTGGAGAATTGCTTTTTAAATTGCTCTAAGATTTCATATATTTGACGGCTTTCTTTTTGTATCTTTAACGTTCTAAAGCCTAGCCTTAAACTGTTAAGGAAGGCAGTTATATTGCCCGGGCCGGCAATCATTACCTTGTATGCGCTTTGTACGTGCTCTACCAGTCCGTCTATGGAAAGAACTTCTGCATAAAGACTTTCAACCGGTAAAAACATTACTGCAAAGTCGGTGGTAAAAGGTGGTGCTACGTACTTTTCCTTTATACTTACAGCCTCGTGCTTAATGCGTGCCGTAAGTTGTTTTTTAGCCACTTGATAGTCCTCTATTCTACCCTCTGCAAGTGCATCTTTCATGCGAATAAAGTCGGTAACGGGGAACTTGCTATCAATAGGTAAATATACCTTTTCATCCTTAGTGCCGGGTAATACTATTGCAAAGTCCACTATCTTATCGTCTTGTACGCGCCTGCCCATTTTAGATTGCTTTTCATATTGTTGAGGGGTTAGGATATCACTTAAAATACTATCAAGTGACAACTCTCCCCAGTTACCACGCGTTTTGGTGTTGGAAAGCATCTTGGTTAGTTCGTTAAGGCCTGTGTCAAGGGTCTTTAGTTCTGCTAAATTCTTGTAAACCTTGTCTAGAGAATCCAGTACGTTCTTAAAGGATACTTGGAATTTTTCGTCCAAAGTTTTGGTTAATTTTTCATCAACGGTGCCACGTATTCTTTCTAATTGAGTAGCATTATCTTCACGCACTTTATTAAGAGAGCCGGAAAGTTCTTCCTTCATTTCTTT
>JAZSKG010000005.1:0-3463 GCA_045534735.1 Candidatus Stercoripulliclostridium sp. | reverse complement strand
TGGCGATATTAAATTTATTCCAGAAAGATTTTCTAAAACCTATTTTAACTGGATGGAAAACATAAAGGATTGGTGTATTTCTCGTCAACTATGGTGGGGACATCGTATCCCTGCATGGTATTGCCCTGTATGTGGTGAAGTTATAGTAGAGAAGGAAGATCCTACTTGTTGTCCCAAGTGTGGTTCTAAGGATATTTATCAAGACGAGGACGTGCTTGATACTTGGTTTAGTTCAGCACTTTGGCCTTTCTCAACTTTAGGTTTCCCGGAAAAGACTGATGAACTTAATTATTTCTATCCCACAAACGTACTAGTTACTGCTTATGATATTATCTTCTTCTGGGTTGCTAGAATGATTTTCTCCGGCCTAGAGCACATGGGACAAATTCCATTCCCAGAAGTACTAATTCATGGTATTGTAAGAGATGCTAAGGGCAGAAAGATGTCTAAGTCTTTAGGTAATGGTATAGATCCATTGGAACTTATTGATAAATATGGTGCAGACGCATTAAGATTTAGTTTGACCACTGGCGTTGCTCCTGGTTCCGATATAAGGTTTAGCGAAGATAAGATAGAGCCGGCACGTAATTTCCTTAATAAGTTGTGGAATGCATCTAGGTTCGTTCTTATGAATAGTGAAGGTAAGACTTTACCTAAGATGGGAACGTTCAAATATACTCCCGCAGATAAATGGATACTTTACAAACTAAACAAAGTAACACGTGAAGTAAACGCATATTTGGAAAAATATGAACTTGGTATGGCTAACGCAGCATTATATGACTTTATTTGGTCAGATTTCTGCGACTGGTATATTGAGTTGACTAAGCCTGCACTTTATTCCGATGATGAAAAAGCAAAGGGAAGAACGCTTGCTGTTTTGACCTACGTATTGAAGCAAGTACTTAAATTAATGCATCCTTTTACACCTTTCATTACTGAACGTATATGGAAAGAGTGTGGTGAAGAGGCAACCATTATGCTTGCTGAGTATCCTAGTTACAAGAGAAGCCAGAATTACGTGGATGACTATGAAAAATTTGAATCCATAAAAGAAATCATTCGTTCCGTTCGTAACTTGCGTGCAGAAATGGATGTTCCAGTTTCAAAGAAACTAAATCTATTCGTAGTAAGCAATGCTCAAAATTACATCGCTAAGAACGAAAGTTACATTAAGAAACTTGCAAACGTTGAAAGTGTTAAATTCGTTGGAACAAAGACCGAGGTTTTGGACAAGAGCGTATCTATCGTAACCAGTGGCGTAGAGGTTTATATTCCTTTGGGCGAACTTGTAGACGTAGAAAAAGAAATGGCTCGTCTAACCAAAGAATTAAAGACCATGGAGGGCGAAATTAAGCGTAGTGAGGGAATGTTAAATAACCCAGGCTTTGTCGCAAAGGCACCTAAGCAAATGATAGAGAATGAGAAACTAAAACTTCAAGCAAATACCGAAAAGAAGATGAAACTTCTTGAGCGTATAGAAGAACTTAAAAATATGTAAAAAAAGTTAATATTAATTAAAATTCGCCTCTCTTTACGTGTTAGCATAAAGAGAGGTTTTTTTATGGCAAAAATATATTTAGTAGCATCGGGAAAAGGGGGTGTAGGGAAGACTACAGTATGTGCAAATTTAGGAATAATCTATGCATTAGCAGGGTATAACGTAATACTCATTGATGCCGATATTGGACTAAATAATTTGGACGTTGTTTTAAACGTTGAAGACAAAATAGTATATGATATAGTAGACGTAATAGAAAATAGAGTAAAGATAAGCCAAGCATTAGTAGACGTAGACGGAGTGAAAAATCTAAGATTACTGTCATCCGGTAGGGTAAAAGTGTCGGAAAGAATTACAGGAGCAATGTTTTCAAACGTTGTAAACGAGATTGCACAAATTGCAGATATTATTCTAATTGATGCACCGGCCGGGATTGAAAATGGGTTCCATAGGGCAGCAAGTGCTTCACAAGAGGCAATAATCGTTACCACTCCTCACGTAAGCGCTATTAAAGATGCAGACAGGGCTATAGGAATATTATCCACATATCATTTAAAAGGGATAGGTTTAGTCGTTAATAGATTTAGAAACGATTTATATTTAAAAGGAGAGTTGCTGGATTCAATAAGTATTGCAGAATTATTAAAAATACCTCTTTATGGAACCATTCCGGAAAGTGATAGAATAGGGATATATTCAACTATACTAGGTGGATATAAAGATAAAAGTTTTAAGGCATACAAGGACATTCAGCAAAAACTTGTTTCAGGGGAGGTACTGGGGATTAATACAAAAAAACAAAAAATTTGGTGGAGACTTGGAAAATGAAAAAGAAAAAGCAAAGAGAAGTCGCCTATGAAAGATTAAATAGAACAATCCAAAAAGATAACGTACTAAATAAGGATGTTGAGGAAATGCTGGTGAAGGATTTAAATGGGTTGCTTAACAGTTATTTCGTATACCAGAATGGAGATTTTAGATACCTATTTATTGATGATATTGATTCACAAGAATTTGTAATCAATTTAAAATACAAAAGGGTCAAGGATATAAAAATTCTTTGATAGGGGTGTGTAGGTTTGCCTTGATTGCAATTTTTCTTAATTCATCTTCAGATATTATTTTTATTGTTTTAAACGAGTCGTCTACAATTTCAAACGTTGTTTCTGTGTCTGGCGATAGGTGTTTTAATAGTCTAATAATGCATAAGTCATAGTGTATCATTAAGGTTCTTTTTTCAACCGGAAGGCTTAAGTTTTTTATAAAATGACAATTGTCGCAAATGTTTTTGTAACACCCTTTTTCGCTGTCGGTCATTGCTGACACGTATAATATGGCGCTTGTTATACCTAAATTTAAATTTGCAGAGTAGAAAAAACTAATTAGAAAAGCAATTCCAGTAAGGCAACTGAAAAAAATACCTAAACCTTTGAGAGTATTTAATATTTTTGTAGAGCAATTGAAAATAGATAGTAATATTTTAGATCCATCCAATGGGAAAAATGGTAATAGATTAAATATGCCTAACGCTATAGATGAATTAAAAATTGTTTTTGTGTAAGAGTACGTTGCGGGAAACACCCACCAACAAGCAAGTAGTATTATACAAGTTGAAAGGTTTGCAATTGGACCGGCAAAAGCAATTCTTACACCCTCTCTTTCATTAAAAGTTGTATTTCCTCCAATCATGGCACCATAAGGCATCAAGGATAATTTGTCTAGAATATACCCGTAGTTATAAGCAGTTTTATAATGTGCCCATTCATGTATACCTATTGCCAACATTGTGGAAAAAACATATACGAATTTATTATCCAAAACTAGAACTATCAAGTATAAAAAGAAAATAGGATGGATTTTGATTTTTAGCATATATAATTTTATGTGAAAGAGTGTTAAATAGAACTCAAATGAGTGACATATTGTTTTAGTTTATTAATATATAAAAGTTAATTTTAAAAG
>JAZSKG010000181.1:0-3507 GCA_045534735.1 Candidatus Stercoripulliclostridium sp. | reverse complement strand
CGTGGTGGCGATAACACCCTGGTGTCTTCCGGAGGGGGAGAGTTTTTCTAGAGTTTCACTCTTTTCAAAACTAACCTTTATGCCCTTTTCTCTAGCAAGTGCGATAATGCGATTTAGGTCCTTTGCAAAGTTGCCTTTTTCTATGGAAAGTTTCTCTATCGTAGTATTGGAATTAAGTGCCTCGTATACTGCATTTTTTCCTTCAATTATCATAATTCACCTTTTTCTTAATGTAAGTTTAGGATACCAAAATATAATATTCGGAAGCCTATTGTTCTTCGTTATATGCAACGTTAAGAAGTTCGCTTATTCTTTCGGATTGACCGGAAAGATACAAAAATCCAAGTAGCCCTTCTAGTCCGGAAGCGATTTTATAATCCACGGCACTCGCGTGTTTAGCCATGGTGGATTGCTTGGCGTTACGGCATCTTTTGTAGACGTCTAACTCGTCTTCCGTGAGCATTTCTTCTATGCGTTTTAATGCGTGAGATTGTGCTTCTGCGTTTACTTCTTTGGAGGCTAAACGGTGTAGTACGCCGGTTTTTACGTCGGTGTTTTCTACAAGCCGTTGTCTTACCGCAAGGGTATGTACCGCGTCGCCAATAAAGGAAAGCGACGTGGCTTCTTTGCATTTTGCCTCCCCAACGGAGAGGGGCTCGTTTAGAAGTGGAACACGATATTTTTGCATACAAAATCATTATAACATGAAAAAACGGGCATTTCAATATTTTTGGCGCTTCCCGTCAAATTCAATCTAAAAATGTACGGAAACTATAAAGACAAAAATTTCCTATTGACAAACGCGCGCGCAGTATAGTATTATTTAAATGTGTATGCGTGAGTCCGCGCTCACGTAATATAGCACACTTGCGGAGCATTATGAAGGCAAAATACCGTTTTACAATTTTTATTTTCGTTATGGTCGTGGTGGTTACAGCCATGGCTCTTTTGGGTTGCACGCCCGGCGAAAGAAAGGATGGTACGGCAGAGCGTATCCAAATTACGGATACCCACGTATTCCTTTCACCGGAAGGAGAGCCCAGTCGCTACCAACTTAAACCTTTGGTTTACCCGGTAGAAACCGCTTCGCAAAAAGTATATTTTCGTCTTAAGGACAACACCGATAGGGAATATCTAGACGTCAGCGCGGACGGCGTTTTGCAAGCCCATAAATTAAAGCAAGACGAAGAGGGCAATAACGTTGACATTTTCGTTCGTATCATAAGTGCGGAAAATAGCGACGTTACATTAGAAATAAAGGTTACCATAGAATCCGTTGAGGTAGAAAGAATAGCATTTAATCCCAAAACCATAAACGTAGGTCTATTTAGTTCCGGCGTAACCCTAGAGCCTATTTTCTACCCGGCACACGCAATAGTCGGTAGAAACCTAATTTATAAATCACTAAACGAAAAAATCGCTACCGTTGATTCCAATGGTCACGTTTCTCCCGTTTCCGTAGGACAATGTTCTATTTGGGTAAACACCCCAAAGCAAGGTGCTTTTGATACTCCGAAAGAAAGCCTCGTTACTATTAACGTCGTATATGCTAGCATGGCAGAAGGTTATAGACTTGACCTTATTTCAGATAGGGCAACTTTAACGCAAATTTACGGTCAACCCGAGAAGATAAATTTTGTTTTGAGTCAATTAAATCAATTTACCGATCCTCATCCCAGCATCACTTGGTTCTTGGATAGTTCTGCAATTAACGGTGTTGGTGTAAAAGACAGCAAGACTTTAACCTATGATCCCACGACCTTACCTGTTGGCGAATATAATATTAAGGCTGTTCTTAATAATATTTTTGAAACAACGAAACCTTTTGTAAGCGATACCATAAAGATATATGCCCCCTTGACCTCCATTAACGCAAACATTTTGCGTAACGAAAAGAAGGAATTTAAGGTGGGCGATTTATTACGCGTACAAATTACCTACGCGAACGATATGTATCCTCCGGAAGGATACAATTGGGTTATTACTAAGCCTAGTGGAGAGGTTGTAAAATACTCGTTAGCGCCCGAAGATCGCGTATCCGGCGCAGAACCTCTGGGCGATTTGCAATATAAATTAGAAGAAACCGGCACTTATTACGTTCAAGCAGAAGCGATAGTTAAGGGTCAACCGAGTGGCGTTTATAGTGAAAAAATATCCATTGACGTTGACAAGAAGCCCGAACTTACCGATATTACCGGTGCATATTTTGACGGCTCCATAATAGACGGACAACTTTATTCCACCTTGATTTGGAACGCCTTACCATACGCACAAAACTATGAAGCAGAAATCGTTCTTGGCGAAGACTTCTATAAAGAAATAGAAAGAAGATACGGCGTTACCTCTGCCGCTAAGGAAAGAGTGCTACCTTTAAACGAAGTAAGCGGATACTTTGGCGCTAATAGTTTGCGTATTCCTAACGATATTATTGATAGCACTATAGAAAAAGAACGCAACCATGACGATACTATGATGAATTATCCCTTCAAAGTAAGAGTTCGTGGAAACAAGTATTCATTATGGAGTGAAGTTGCATATGCAGGCGACATAAGGGCCGGCGTTGAATATTTTGAAGACGTTATCCCGGGAATTAATCGCTATATTGCAAATATGGAAGAATACGGTCGTTTACTCAATTACTTGGTAGTATTCCGTCCCTCAATTTTTGAGAGTCAAAATGCCAATTACGAGTACGCACTAGACCTTTATATCCCGTTTACGACGGATGATTTAGACAAGTCTAAATATCCCGTACAACAAAACCTAGAAACACAAGAAACTACTGCATCTTGCATAGATGCCGTTAAACTCTTGCATTCTGCAATAAATTGCTACACCGAAAGTGTAGAAATTAGGCTTGACGTATTAAGTGCAGTTCTAAATGGTGGTAACGTAAATATTGCAATGGGATTTGCGAGCGAGTTAGAGCCCACAAAGACCACGGAATACGTGGAGGGCGTTGACGACGCATACAAGATTAGCGAAGGCCCCGGCATTACGCACTACGCAGAAAATCCAAGAGGTGAATTTGCAACGTTGCCAATTGATGCGTTAAATAGAACCATGGAAGTTGCAACGAGCAACCAACTATATCTCGCAGTTGAAATGGGTTATAAACCCATACCGATAGCCGGCAGTAAAGCAGAGTCCATTTGGACGGAAGTTAGAAGGGTGCTTGGAAGCATAATTAGCGACGATATGACCAGTACGGCAAAGGCTCTTGCAATTTACGAATGGTTGTCACTAAACGTAACCTATGACTATAAACTAGCCGATATAGCCGACACTCTAGACGACACTAAACTATACAGAGCATTCTATCTTGAAGGTGTATTTGAAGACCACCTTGCAGTATGTGACGGCATTGCAAAAGCATATGGTCTAATGTGCTCTGCAGAAGGTATCCCAACCATGAAGGCAGTTGGTAGAGCAAGTGGCGTGGCCCATGCTTGGAACATATCTTTACTAGATGACGGCTGGTACGTAATAGATGCAACTTGGGGCTCC
>JAZSKG010000158.1:0-4677 GCA_045534735.1 Candidatus Stercoripulliclostridium sp. | reverse complement strand
ATCACTCCCATCGTTGGACCCTTCCAAGACGTTCCCGCTCCAGACGTTAACACCAATGCTCAAATCATGGACTGGTTCGTTGACACATATAACACCATCAAGGGTGGAGATTTCCGTGGCGTAGTTACCGGCAAATCTCTTGCAACCGGTGGTACGCTTGGTAGACCCGACGCAACCGGCAGAGGCGTTTCCATCGTAACCGAGGCTCTCCTCAAGGTAAACGGCATTGATCCCAAAAACACCAAGATCGCTATCCAAGGTATGGGTAACGTTGGTTCCGTAACCGCTAGAATTCTAAGTGGCGAAATCGGTGCTAAAATCGTTGCAGTTTCCGACGTTTCAGGCGGTATCTACTGTGAAGACGGCCTAGACATTCCTACCCTATATCAAATGGCTCTTAAACGTCAACTTGTTGAAACCTATGATGCTCCCGGTGTTAAGCACATCACCAACAAAGAACTCCTTCTTTGTGATTGTGACGTTCTCATTCCCGCTGCACTTGAAAACCAAATCAATGTTGAAATCGCAGAAAACCTCAAAGCAAAGATCATGAGTGATGGAGCAAAGGGCCCCACTACCGTTGAAGCAGACGCTATCCTTGAAGCACGTGGCATCCAAGTTCTTCCCGACATCCTTTCCAATGCAGGTGGCGTAGTAGTTTCTTACTTTGAATGGTGCCAAAACATCCAAGGTTACTACTGGAGCGAAGAAGAAGTTAACGAAAAACTAAAGGTTAAGATGCTTAATGCATTTAACGACGTTATCGCAATGGCTAAGAAGTACAATCTTTCTTATCGTCTTGCTGCTTACGCAGTTGCTCTTAATCGCCTTGTTACCGTTGCTAAAGCAAAAGGAATCATCTTCGGCGCATAATAAATAAGCGTTAATATATAATTTTGATTATATATTAGTTATTGACTTTTAAACTCTTTTGTGGTACTATTCAAGATAGTAAAACAAAGGAGTTTTTTTATGCCAAAAATTACTGTTGATTGGAATACCGTTATCAATTTCGTAACCGACGCTTTCGTTGGCGTTGGCGTTCCTAGAGAAGACGCAGAAATCGTTACTGACGTTCTAGTTGAGTCTGACCGCAGAGGTATTGAATCTCACGGTGTAAACCGCTTTAAGCCTATTTATATTGATAGAATTAATGCTGGTATACAAAATCCCGTTACTAACTTTGAAATTATAAAAGAAACCCCCACCACGGCTGTTATAGACGGACACAATGGTATGGGTCAAGTTATCGGATATAAGTCCATGAAAATGGCTATTGAAAAAGCAAAACAATATGGTATGGGTATGGTTGCAGTTCGTAACTCTTGCCACTATGGTATTGCAGGTTACTACGCAAGCATGGCCACTAAAGCAGGTTGCATCGGCATGACCGGCACTAACGCTCGTCCCTCCGTTGCTCCCACTTTTGGTGTAGAAGGCATGTTTGGTACCAACCCCTTCACCGTAGGTATCCCTACCGACGAAGAGTTTGACTTCATCTTTGACTGCGCTACTTCTATTACCCAAAATGGTAAAATAGAATATTATGAAAGAATCGGTGAGCCCGTTCACCCCGGCACCATCATTGACATCAATGGTAATGCTGTTGAAGGCGACGCCGGCGACGCATTAAGGGCTATCCGTAAAGGAACTGCTGCTCTTACCCCTCTTGGTGGTATTGGCGAGGCTCTAGGTGGCTACAAGGGTTACGGCTTCACTATGATAGTTGAATTCCTCTCTTGCATGCTTCAAGACGGTATATACGGTAAAGCACTTGATGGTAAAGATGAAAACGGCAACATTAAGCCCTATCAACTTGGCCACTACTTTATAGCAATTGACACCAACCACTTCCTCGGCGAAGAAATCGCACGCAAGAAGGCCGGTGACGTTATCCGTGCTACTCGCGCTTCCAAGAAGGCACCCGGTGCAGAAAGAATTTATACCGCAGGTGAAAAAGAATGGTTAGTATGGCAAGATAGAAAGGACAAGGGTGTACCAATCAATGAATCCGTACAACAAGAAATGATAGAAGTTCGTAACAAACTCGGTCTTACACAATACGTATTCCCCTGGGAAAAATAAGGAGTAATATATGGATTACGCAAAAGAATCTTTAAAATGTCATTACAATTGGAAAGGCAAAATTGAAGTCGTTCCTCGTGCAACCGTAACTTCCAAGGAAGAACTTTCTCTTACATACACCCCCGGTGTTGCTCAACCTTGCCTTGAAATCCAAAAGGATATCAATAAGAGTTATGAACTCACCCGTAGATGGAATCTAGTTGCAGTTATTACCGATGGTACTGCAGTTTTAGGTCTAGGCGATATCGGCCCCGAAGCAGGCATGCCCGTTATGGAAGGTAAATGCGTACTCTTTAAAGCATTTGCTGACGTTGATGCATTCCCTCTTTGTGTTAAGAGTAAAGACGTTGATGAAATCGTTAGAACTATCTCTCTAATTTCCGGTTCATTTGGTGGCATTAACCTAGAAGATATAGGCGCACCTCGTTGCTTTGAAATTGAAAGAAAACTAAAAGAATGTACCGATATTCCAATTTTCCACGACGATCAACACGGCACTGCCGTTGTTTGCGCTGCTGCCGTTATTAACGCAGTTAAAGTTGTTGGCAAGAAATTAGAAGATTGTACGGTTGCATTCAGTGGTGCAGGTGCCGCAGGTTGCGCTATTGCTAAACTATTCCTTCAACTTGGCGTTAAAGATATATATATGTGTGACCGTCAAGGTATCCTAAACATTGATGATCCCAACATTATGGAATCTAAAAAAGACATTGCCGCAATCACCAATTTTGCTAGAAAGAGTGGTTCTTTAGCAGATGCTATGAAGGGCGCAGACATCTTTGTAGGCGTTAGCGCTCCCAACATAGTAACCAAAGAAATGGTTGCATCCATGGCTCCCGGCGCTATCGTAATGCCCATGGCTAACCCCGTGCCTGAAATCATGCCTGACCTCGCAAAAGAAGCAGGCGCCGCCGTTGTAGGTACCGGTAGAAGCGACTTCCCCAACCAAATCAACAACGTTCTAGCATTCCCCGGTATCTTCCGTGGCGCATTAGACGTTCGTGCAAAGGATATAAACGAAGAAATGAAGATCGCTGCTGCTAAAGCCATAGCGTCTCTCGTTTCCGACGAAGAACTTTCTGCAGAATACATTATCCCCAAGGCATTTGACGAGCGCGTTGGCAAGACCGTTGCCGCTGCTGTTGCTGAGGCTGCAAGAAAAACCGGCGTAAACAGAATATAATTTGTAAAACAAATTAGCCCAAGCATTTGCTTGGGCTAATTTATGTAATTAAACTATGAATTTAGATTTAACCTTCTTTCTAAATAGCCTTCTTCTTGGCGTAGGACTTGCAATGGATGCCTTTTCCGTATCACTTGCCGATGGACTCTGCAATCAAAAAATAAAGTTCCCTAAAGCGAGTTTAATTGCAATAACTTTTGGTTTCTTCCAAGCACTTATGCCATTCCTTGGCTGGGTGATGGTTAGCACTATTGCCAAATACTTTACCTTCATAGAAGTTGCAATACCATATATAGCATTAGTTCTTCTTTGCTTTATAGGGGGCAAAATGATTTACGAGGGTGTAAAGAAAAAAGATGAAAAAGAAGAATGTCCCGTAAAGCCCCTATCCTTTGGCTTGCTACTGGTACAGGGAGTTGCAACAAGCATAGATGCCCTATCGGTTGGCTTTACAATCGCACATTATAACGTTTGGGAAGCATTGCTCTCCGCAGGTATAATTGGTGTCCTAACCATCGGCATATGCCTTGCCGGCGTTTATATAGGTAAAGCGATAGGCACCAAATTTCAAAACAAAGCAAGCATCTTTGGTGGAGTAATACTAATAATTATAGGTTTAGAAATCTTTATTACCAGTTTCTTTTAAAGGTTAATTAAATAATATTTAAAATCTCCCTAAATGGGAGATTTTTTATTAAAAGGAAAAGAAAAAAGCCTGGGGGTTGCCGTACTTGAAGTACTGTGCCCCGAAGGTTTCTTTTGTTTTTTTAACAGCAGGTCGCTAAACTAGCGATATAAAAAGATATGTAGTTTGAATTATCTCTTACTACAACGAAGTCCAGGTAAAACTCGCTATTTTAGATGCTAGACAAGGCAAAATTAAAACCCCTGAGGGTTGCCGTACACAAAGTACTGCGCCCTGAAGGGGTTTTGGTTTTAACGTAGTATAGCGCTAAAATAGCGAGTTTTACTTGTCTTGTGCTGCTAAACGCTTCTTATAATCCTCAATAATCTTTGCTGCTTGCATGCCGGGAACTTCTTCGTAACGTTCAAATGCAAGGGTGAACTTACCGCGACCTTGGGTCATGGAACGTAGGTCGGTTGCATATTTTGCAAGTTCTGCTTGAGGTGCTTCTGCACTAACAACGGTCTTACCACCAACAGAGTTGGTACCAAGGATTCTACCACGACGTTTGCTCATGTCGCCCATAACGTCACCCATGTATGAATCGGGAACGATAACGTCAACGTGCATAACGGGCTCTAAGAATACGGGGTTAGCCTTTGCACAACCATCTTGGAATGCAAGTTTTGCTGCAGTGATAAATGCGATTTCCTTACTATCTACGGGGTGATATTTACCATCAAATACGGTGCACTTGAGGTTGATAACGGGATAGTCTGCTTGG
>JAZSKG010000116.1:0-2226 GCA_045534735.1 Candidatus Stercoripulliclostridium sp. | reverse complement strand
GGTGGTTCCGGTATATCTGCAACCAAACTTTCCGTAGTTAACAACGTACTTGCTACACTACTTGCGTTTTGTAGAGCAGAACGAGTTACCTTAGTGGGGTCTATGATGCCACACTCAAGCATATCGCAGTATTCGTCGGTGAGTGCATTGTAACCATAGGTTACGGAGTTTGCGTGCATAATGTTGTTTATTACTACGCCACCGTCTACACCACAGTTTTCGGCAATTTGTCTAATGGGGGCTTCTAGGGCTTTAATAACTATGTTTGCGCCGGTCTTGTAGTCGCCACTTAGATCCTTGGTTGCTTCCTTAACGGATGCGATTACGGAAAGAAGTGCTATGCCACCACCGGGAACAATACCTTCTTCAACTGCTGCGCGAGTGGCACTTAGGGCATCCTCAATGCGCATTTTGGTTTCCTTCATTTCAATTTCCGTTGCAGCACCAACGTTTATAACTGCTACGCCACCGGAAAGTTTTGCAAGTCTTTCTTGTAACTTTTCACGGTCGTAATCACTGGTGGAAGCCTCTATTTGTCCCTTTATAACGTTGATTCTTGCTTGGATTTGGTAATCGTCGCCGGCACCACCAACTATGGTTGTGTTGTCCTTATCACTCTTAACAAGTCTTGCTCTACCTAGTTGATGTAGGCCTGCATCCTTGAGTTCCATACCAACTTCGCTACTAATAACTTGACCACCGGTTAGGATTGCTATATCTTCTAGCATTGCCTTACGTCTGTCACCAAAGCCGGGTGCCTTAACTGCTAGTACGTTTAGTACGCCTTTGAGTTTATTAAGTACGAGAGCAGTAAGTGCTTCGCCCTCTATATCGTCTGCAATAATAACGAGTTTGAGTCCGTTTTTAATAACTTGCTCTAAGAGGGGAAGTATCTCTTGAAGTGCAGAAATCTTTTTGTCGGTAATAAGTATTACGGGGCTTTCCAATACTGCTTCCATTTTATCGGGGTTGGTTGCCATATATGCGCTAGCATATCCACGATCAAATTGCATACCTTCTACAACTACGAGTTCGGTGGTCATGCTCTTGCCTTCATCAACGGTGATAACACCATCTTTGCCAACCTTTTCCATGGCGTCGCTTATGAGTTTACCTACGTTTTCATCACCTGCAGATATGCTTGCTACAGATGCGATTTCACTCTTGTCTTCAACTGCCTTGCTGATGCCCTTTAGAGCCTCGGCAGCCTTTTCGGTAGCAATAGTGATGCCCTTACGTAGTAGCATGGGGTTTGCGCCTGCTGCAACGTTCTTGAGCCCTTCGCGTATGATTGCTTGGGCTAGTACGCTAGCAGTAGTAGTACCATCGCCTGCAACGTCGTTGGTCTTTACGCTAACTTCCTTTATGAGTTGTGCGCCCATGTTTTCAAAGGGGTCTTTTAGTTCTATTTCTTTTGCAATGGTAACACCGTCGTTAGTGATAAGAGGGGCACCATATTTTCTTTCCAAAACTACGTTTCTTCCCTTAGGTCCAAGGGTAAGTTTAACGGTATTCGCTAGAGTATTTACACCTGCTTCCAGCGCTTTTCTTGCCTCTTCGCCGTATTTAAATTGTTTTGCCATAATTTACTCCTTATATTAAAGAACTTTTGCAAGTACGTCACTTTGGCGTATAATTACGTAATTTTCGCCGTCAATTTTGTACTCGTTGCCTGCATATTTGCTATAAATGATAGTATCGCCAACTGCAACTACCATCTTGATTTCCTTGCCGTCTATGATTCCACCCTCGCCAACAGCAACAACTTTGGCAGTTTGGGGCTTTTCTTGTGCCGACGTGGGAAGATAGAGCCCACTCGCGGTAGTTTCTTCTGTTTCTACGTGTTTGACTACGATTTTATCAAACAAAGGTACTAGTTTCATTTTAACTCCTTTACTTTATAAAAAGTGATACTGAATTTTTACACAATATACTATACGCGTAAATCCTAAAAATACCTTAAAATTTTTTGATATTTTTGTAAACTTTGCGTATTTTACGCCATCCATACCTTTTAGCACTCTAACGATAGGATTGCTAACTAGGGAAATTATATCATAGGCTAAAGCCTAATGCAAGTGTAACTAAAGAAAAATGTGAAAAGCATGAACTTTTAAGGATTGTTCGTACACCAGAAAAGGAAATTATTTTTGATAAAACTGGTAAGGCGAATGGTAAAGGAGCTTATTTAAAAAGAGATAAAGAAGTTATCTTAAAAGCTCAAAA
>JAZSKG010000144.1:0-3153 GCA_045534735.1 Candidatus Stercoripulliclostridium sp. | reverse complement strand
AAAGAACGCTGCTCTTAATATAATTAAGGCTCTAAAAATTGAGGGTGGATGTAACGTACAATTTGCTTTAGACCCCTTTAGTTTTGAGTACTTTGTAATAGAAGTTAACCCTCGCGTTTCTCGCTCTTCGGCGCTCGCAAGTAAGGCAAGTGGTTTCCCAATCGCCAGAGTTAGTGCAAAAATTGCTTGTGGACTTACCTTGGATGAAATAGACATTGGTTGTGGTAAAGCGGCCTTTGAGCCCAGCCTAGACTACGTTGTTGCAAAGGTACCACGTTTCCCCTTTGATAAGTTTACCAAGGCAAACCGTGTGCTTAACACCCAAATGAAGGCAACCGGCGAAGTTATGAGCATTGGTAGAACCTTTGAAGAGGCTATCCTAAAGGCAGTTCGCTCCTTGGAAACAGGACTTGACCACCTTGAAATTAAGGCACTAAAAGACCTTTCCACTCACGACCTAATAGACCTCATAATTAAGAACACCGACGAGCGCCCCTTTGCTATTGCAGAAGCAATTCGTCGCGACGTAAAAATAGACTATCTATACGACCTTACTCAAATAGATAGATTCTTCCTAGAAAAGATACAAAACATCACCAATATGGAAAGGGTTATTGCATCTTCTAAGGGAGATTTAGAAGTATTAAAAGTTGCCAAGAAAATGGGATTTAGCGATGCTTATATCGGAGAAAAATGGGATATGAGCGAAAGAGAAATGTACGACCTTCGTAAGGCAAACAACCTCTATCCCGTATACAAGATGATAGATACTTGCGCCGCTGAATACGAGTCCTATATTCCCTATATGTACTCCACCTATGAGTCTGAAAACGAGTCCATTTGCTCTAATCGCAAAAAGGTTATCGTTATGGGCTCAGGCCCAATAAGAATAGGTCAAGGCATAGAGTTTGACTACTCTACCGTTCATGCTATTTGGGCTATTCGTGAAGCAGGTTATGAAGCAATTATTATAAATAATAACCCCGAAACCGTTTCTACCGACTATACCATTTCCGATAAACTCTACTTTGAGCCTCTAACTTTTGAAGACGTAATGAACATTATTGACTTTGAAAAGCCCGAAGGCGTTATAGTTGCTCTAGGTGGTCAAACTGCTATTAACCTCGCAGAAGACTTGGATAAAGCAGGTGTTAAGATTTTGGGAAGTTCGGCAGAGTCCATTGCTGCAGCAGAAGACCGTGACCTCTTTAACGAAGCACTTAATCGCCTAGGTATCCCAATGCCAGAAGGAAGAAGCGTCTTTAATATTAAAGACGGCATTAAGGCTGCAGAGGAAATCGGTTATCCCGTACTCGTTCGTCCTTCATTCGTTCTCGGTGGAAGAATGATGCACATCGTTTACGATAGAAAACAACTTGAACCCATTCTTGCAGAAGCCGTTAAAATCAATAAGAAACACCCCGTTTTGATAGATAAATATATTCTCGGCCAAGAGTGTGAAGTAGACGCTGTTTGCGACGGCACGGAAGTATTTATCCCCGGTATTATGGAACACATTGAAAGAGCCGGCGTTCATAGTGGAGATAGTATGAGCGTATATCCTTGCTACTCTCTCTCCCAAAAGGTACAAGAAACCATAGTTGATTACACTAATCGCATTGGTATCGGTCTAGAAGTAAAAGGTCCCTTCAACATCCAATTCGTAGTTGATGAAAATGACAAGGTTTATATCATTGAGGTTAACCCACGTTCTAGCCGTACCGTACCCTTCCTTGCAAAGGTCACAGGCGCGCCCATAGCAGATATTGCTACTAAGGTAATGTTAGGCGTTAGCCTAAAAGAACAAGGTTACCAAGGTGTACATCCCAAAAAGGATAGATGGTTCGTTAAGAGCCCCACCTTCTCTTATAGCAAGTTGACAGGACTAGACGCCGTTCTTAGCCCCGAAATGAAGTCTACGGGCGAAGCCATCGGCTATGACAAAACCCTCAACCGTGCGCTTTATAAATCTCTAAAAGCAAGTGGACTTAGAGTTGATAACTATGGTACCGTACTTGCAACCATAGGCGACGCTCAAAAAGAACAAGCACTACCACTCATAAAGCGTTTCTATGATATGGGATTCAACATTGAAGCAACCGAAGGAACTGCTAAGTATCTAAAAGATCACGGCATTCGCACCAGAGTTCGCAAGAAACTATCCCAAGGTAGTGAGGAGATTTTGGAAAGCCTAAGAAAGGGTTACGTTACTTACGTAGTAAACACCATAACGGAAGGAACTGCCGGTCAACAAGACGGACAAGTAATAAGAAGATGTGCAGTTGACAATAACGTACCCGTATTTACCTCTCTAGATACCGTTCGCGTATTACTAGACGTACTTGAAGAAAACACCATGGGAGTGTCCACAATATGATACAACAAGAGTTGATGGTTACTCTAAATAGGAAACTTGCCGACGGCATATACGAGATGCGCTTTAGTGGTGCATCTTACGTAAAGCCCGGCAGTTTTGTAGAAGTTACCGTTCCCGGATTTTATCTTAATCGCCCCTTTGGAGTGGGAGACTACCACGATGGTGAAATAACTATTTTCTATAAAGTAGTTGGCAACGGCACCGATAAAATGACGGAAATCAAGGTTGGGGAACGACTAAAAGTAATCTACGACTTAGGAAACGGATTTAACCTTGAAAGGGCAAAAAAACCTCTTTTAGTAAGTGGTGGAATAGGTATAGCCCCAATTTACTACCTTGCAAAGGCGTTTAATGAAAAGGGCATTAAACCCATAGTTGTTACGGGATTTAGAAATGCAAACGAGGTTGTTTTAGAAAAAGAACTTAGCGAAATTGCTACCCTTTACGTAGCGACCGACGACGGCTCTAAAGGTTTCCACGGCAACCCCGTTGGTTGTGTAAAATCACTAAATGAAGAGTGGGATTACTACTATTCTTGTGGGCCAATGGTCATGATGCACTTTTTAAAAATGCATTCCGAAAAGGGAGAACTTTCCCTTGAGGCGAGAATGGGATGTGGCTTTGGCGCTTGTATGGGTTGTAGCTGTAAGACCCTTACAGGTAACAAACGCATCTGCAAGGAGGGTCCCGTGATGAAACGTGAAGAGATAATTTGGTAAGAGATGGCTATGGATAAGTGTAAAGATTTATCAGTTGAATTGTGTGACGAAGTCGGA
>JAZSKG010000007.1:0-10546 GCA_045534735.1 Candidatus Stercoripulliclostridium sp. | reverse complement strand
GCTTATGCATTCAGCGAAGTAGCCGCTATCTACCCCATGACCCCTTCTTCGCCCATGGCAGAAGTTGCTGACGAATGGTCTGCACAAGGCGTTAAGAACATGTTTGGTCAACCCCTAAAACTTGCTGAACTTCAATCTGAAGCAGGTGCAGCAGGTGCTGTACACGGTGCACTTTGTGCTGGTGCTCTCACCACCACTTACACCGCATCACAAGGTCTTCTCCTTATGATCCCCAATATGTATAAAATTGCCGGCGAACTTATGCCTTGCGTATTCCACGTTTCCGCTAGAGCACTCGCAGCACACGCACTTAACATTTTTGGTGATCACGCTGACGTTATGGCTTGCCGTCAAACCGGTTTCGCTATGCTATCTTCTAACAGCGTTCAAGAAGCACAAGACCTCGCTCTAGTTGCTCACCTTGCAACCCTAGAAGCAAAAGTTCCCTTCCTACACTTCTTTGATGGTTTCCGTACTTCTCACGAAGTAAGCAAGATTGATGCTATTGAATACGAAGATATGAAGGCTCTCGTTGATATGAAATATATTGACGATTTCCGCGCTCGTGCTCTTAACCCCGAACATCCTATCCAAAAGGGTACTGCACAAAACGCAGACATCTATTTCCAAAACAGAGAAGCATGTAACAAGTACTACGAAGCAGTTCCCGCTATCGTTACTAAGTACATGGAAAAAGTTAGCGCTCTTACCGGCAGAAGTTACCACCTATTTGACTACGTTGGTGCACAAGACGCAGAAAAGGTTATCGTTATGATGGGCTCTGGTGCAGAAGCAGCAGAAGAAACCGTAAATTACCTAACCGCTAAAGGCCAAAAAGTTGGTCTACTAAAGGTTAGACTTTACCGTCCCTTTGATACCAATGCATTTGCTGCCGCTATCCCCGCAACTGCTAAATACATCACCGTTCTTGACAGAACCAAGGAAGCAGGCTCCATCGGCGAACCCCTATACCTTGACGTTGTTGCAGCCCTCAAAGGCAAGACCGACGCAGTTATCCTTGGCGGAAGATACGGCCTTGGTTCAAAGGAATTCAACCCCACCATGGTTAACGCTATCTACAAGAACATGGGTGGCGCAAACAAGACCGGCTTCAGCGTAGGTATCGTTGACGACGTAACCGGCAACTATCTACCCCTTGACGAGTTCGTTAACGCTGCTCCTGCAGGTGCTATCTCCTGTAAGTTCTACGGCCTCGGTTCCGACGGTACCGTTGGTGCTAACAAGAACAGCATTAAGATCATCGGCGGACACACCGATAAATATGCTCAAGGTTACTTCGTATACGACAGTAAGAAATCCGGTGGTATCACCATTTCTCACCTTCGTTTCGGCGACACCCCCATCAAGAGTTCTTACCTAATTGACAGCGCAGACTTCGTTGCTTGCCACACCCCCTCTTACCTATATCGTTACGATATGCTTAGCGACATTAAAGAAGGCGGTACCTTCCTACTTAACTCCATTTGGGAACCCGAAGAAATGGACAAAGAACTTCCCGCTCAAGTTAAGAACGCTATCGCAAGCAAGAAACTAAAGTTCTACACCATAGATGGTAACAAAGTTATTTCCTCCATCGGCGCAACCAAGGGCGTTAACACCGTTATGCAAGCAGCATTCTTCAAACTTGCAGAAGTTATCCCCTACGGCGATGCAGAAAAATATATGAAAGAGGCTATCAAGAAGACCTACGGCAAGAAGGGCGACGCTGTTGTTAACATGAACTATGCAGCAGTTGACGGCGCTATTGCTAACCTCAAGGAAGTTAAATATCCCGAATCTTGGGCAACCTGCACCGACGGCGCAGCAATGATTGAACCCGCAGACGACAAGTACTTCCGCGAAGTTGTTAACCCCATCCTAAAGCAAGAAGGCGACAAACTTCCCGTTTCCGCATTCAACGCTGACGGTTCCGTTCCCGTAGGCACCACCAAGTTTGAAAAACGTGGTACCGCTGTTAAAGTTCCCGTATGGAACATTGCAAATTGTAAGCAATGTAACCAATGTTCTTACGTTTGCCCCCACGCAGTTATCCGTCCCGTACTTGCAACCGAAGCACAACTCGCTGGTGCTCCAGAAGGCTTTGACGTTAAGGATGCAGTAGGCTTCAAGGGCTACAAATACAGAATCCAAGTTTCCCCATACGATTGTACCGGTTGTGGTTCTTGCGTAAACGCATGTATCGCTAAGACCAAGGCTCTAGAAATGAGACCCATTGCAGAAGCCATTGCTCTTGATGCTGTTAATGCTGAATTCGCATTCAACCTCCCCGAAGCAGACAAAGTATACAACACCAACACCGTAAAGGGTAGCCAATTCTCCAAGCCCCTATTTGAGTTCAGTGGCGCTTGTGCTGGCTGTGGCGAAACTCCTTACGTAAAACTTGTTACCCAACTCTTTGGTGACAGAATGATAGTTGCTAACGCAACCGGTTGCTCCTCCATTTACGGTGGCTCTGCTCCCACTTGCCCCTACACCACTAACGATAAGGGTCATGGTCCTGCATGGGCAAACAGTTTGTTTGAAGACAACGCTGAATTCGGTTATGGTATGCAACTAGCAGTTTCCGCTAGACGTGAAAAGATTGAAGCCGATATGAAGGGCGCTATTGAATGTGGCTGTGTATCTGCTGAAACCGTTGCAGCATTTGAAGAATGGATGGCAAACAAAGACGACGCAGAAGCAAGCGTTGTTGCAAGTGACAAAGTTAAAGCAGCACTCCAAAACGAAACCTGTGACTGCCTCTCCTACATCAAGGCAAACCTTGACTGCCTAGTAAAGAAGAGCGTATGGATCTTTGGTGGTGACGGCTGGGCATACGATATCGGTTACGGTGGTCTAGACCACGTTCTAGCAAGTGGCGAAGACGTTAACGTTCTCGTTCTTGATACCGAAGTTTACTCCAACACCGGTGGTCAAGCAAGTAAGTCCACTCCTACCGGCTCTATCGCTAAGTTCGCAGCAAGTGGTAAGAGAGTAAAGAAGAAAGACCTTGGTATGATGGCTATGAGTTATGGTTACGTATACGTTGCTCAAGTAGCAATGGGCGCTAACCCCAACCAACTCCTTAAGGCTCTTAAAGAAGCAGAAGCATACAAAGGACCTTCACTCATTATCGCATACGCAACCTGTATCAACCACGGTGTAAACATGTCTAACCCCATGGGCGAAATGAAGAAAGCCGTTGATTGTGGTTACTGGCAACTCTACAGATATAATCCCGATCTAGCAGATCAAGGAAAGAACCCCTTCACTCTTGATAGCAAAGAACCTACCGGTGATTATAAGGCATTCTTGGCAGGCGAAACCCGTTATGCTTCCTTGAAGAAGATGTTCCCCGCAGTAGCAGAAAAACTCTACGAGGTAAACGAACAAGAAGCAAAGGCTCGTTACGAAGGCTACAAGAAACTTTCTGACAACTAATTCGTTAATTTTATATATAGAACAAGCACCGAGAAATCGGTGCTTGTTTTTTAATTTGATGATAAAGAGAACGTAAATGCTTACTATGAATCTTTTGAATTGTTCCTTGACCACATTGTAGATAATGAATTTGCCAACATAGACGATGAAGGTGGCTATTTAGACTTTAGCACAAGTTCAATTGTTTATGGTAAAGAAAACAACGTAATATATTATGGCTCACGAAAAATATTAAACGATGCAAAATAATCCAAGCAATAGAAAGAACCCACACGGGTTCTTTTTTATCATTTTCTACTATAACTATCTATCTTGAAAATGAATACAAAAAAATCCTCCCAACGGAAGTTTACTTAAACGTAAATAACCGAGGGAGGGATTTTTATTTTATTATGTTATTCGCTTAAAGATATGTCCTTAAATTCTTTTGCAGAGTTCAGTAAATATTACGCCTAAACCATATGCGCCGGCATCGGGATAATTTAGACTGTCGGTAACGCCTGCACGACCGAGTTTTGCTTGAATATACTTGGTCTTATCTGCGCCTTCAACTGCTGCTTCGGCTGCTTTTGCCATAGCATCAAGGAGTGCTTCACCCTTAGATGCACTTGCGGACAAACTATCTGCTGCGGGAACAAGAGCATCTATTAAGGTCTTGTCGCCTACTACTGCGCCGTGACCGAAACTCTTTTCGCCGGTGTCTTGTACGCCCTTAACTGCTGCTTGTAGAATGTCTGCTAGACCTTGTAAATCAACTTCTTCTTTGCCTAGAGCAGTCTTACCGGCCCAACGGAATGCGCTTCCCCAAATAGGTCCACTTGCACCACCACAGTATTCCATGATGATTTCTGAGCAAGATACTAGGAATTCACCTACGTTACCTTTCTTTCTGGTAGCCCAATCAGCCTTAAGTTGTTTGAAGCCTTTTGCAATACTCATACCGAAGTCACCATCGCCACAACGGTCTGCTTTACAGAATGCTACTTCGTTTTCAATGATGATATCAGCCATGGTTTCTACGATTTTTCCCATGCCTGCAGTGTTGATTTTTTCGCCTATAACCGCTTCACCAACGAATTCACATACTGCGTTTTCTTCTTCAACTGCCTCTTCTACTGTTACTTCTTCAACTGCCTTAGGAGCAAATACTCCGGGAGTAATGTTAAGAGCCTTTGCAAGTGCTTGAACTGCTTCTTTGCATGCGAGTGCTTCTGCATCTACTGCGCCCCAAGAAATTGCGGGAGTGGATACTGCGTAGTCAATAAGTGCTTTGAGTTCTGCATCAACGCGAAGTACGGTTACAGATGCACCGGCCATATCTATGGAGGTCATATAGTTACCTACCATGGTCTTGTAGATGCTAATACCCTTTGCTTCAAGTTCATTAGATACGTCGTTGTTAAAGAGGTATAGTTCTTGTAGGGGTGAACCACCGAAACCATTGATGAGAAGTGCGATTTCTTCGCCTGCTTTAAGACCAAGGTCCTCAATGAGGTCGGGAATGATTCTTTCTGCAAGTGCTTTGGAAGATTGTAGTTTTTCTCTCTTTCTGCCGGGTTCACCGTGGATACCTACACCGAATTCCATTTCATCTTCGCCAATTTCAAAGGTGGGGCTACCTGCCGCGGGAACGGTACAAGAAGTAAGAGCAAAACCAAAACTTCTTACGTTATCTATAACCTTTTGAGCAACTGCCTTAACCTCTTGTAGAGATGCGCCTTGTTCTGCTTTTGCGCCGGCAATCTTGTGTACGAATACGGTACCTGCAACACCACGACGGCCTACGGTATATAGGGAGTCTTTAACTGCGATATCGTCGTTTACGTATACAGCGTCAACCTCTACACCATCTTCCTTTGCAAGTGCTGCTGCATTATTGAAGTTCATGCAGTCGCCGGAGTAGTTCTTAACGATCATAAGAGTACCCTTCTTGGAAGCAGTGAGTTTTAGTGCGTTATAAACTTGAATTTGGGAGGGAGATGCAAATACGTCGCCACATACTGCACAGTCTAGCATACCCTTTCCTACGAAACCTGCGTGTGCCGGTTCGTGACCGGAACCGCCTCCGGAAATAAGGGTAACCTTGTTCTTGTCTATAACTTTCTTTTTAACAACTTTGTATTTTTCTACGAATTCAAGTTCGGGATGTGCCTTTGCTAAGCCGTGACACATATCGTATACGAAACTTTCCGCAGTGTTCATTATTTTTTTCATTTTTTACCTCCAAATAATATTTATGCCGATAGGAACACTATCGGCATAAACTGATTTAGTCTTTATTATTAGCAATCGCAACCACAGTCGCAACCATACTTATAATCGTAACCGATCTTGTCTGCAGTCTTAATAGCGGCTGCAACCATAGCGGGGGTTACGGGGAAGGGCATGTTGTGAACGGATTCATCCGGTATGCAGGTCTTTTCTGCAATAGCCATTAGCATTTCGTCGTCTATGGAATCGGTGCCGATATCCTTTAAGCAAACGGGTAGACCAACGGTCAAGCAGAAGTCAAGAACTTCGTACAGTTCTTCTTCGGGGGAGTTTTCAAGAACAAGTTGGCAAAGGGTTCCGAATGCAACCATTTCACCATGATAGTACTTGGTGTGAGCGGGTAGTAGAGTCAAGCCATCGTGGATAGCATGGGCTGCTGCTAGACCAGCACTTTCAAAGCCGAGACCGGAAAGAAGAATGTTGGTTTCAATGATGTTTTCAAGAGCAGTGGTTACAACGTTGTTTTCACAAGCAGCAACTGCCTTAGCACCATCGGAAAGAAGGGTCTTGTAGCAAAGTTGTGCCATTGCATATGCTGCCATGGTTCCGCCTGCTAGTAAGGTGCCCTTTGCACGGTTTGCGCCACAGGGTAGACCAGCGTTTACGTTTGCATAACTTTGAACGTTTGCACGTGCTTCAAAGTAAGTTGCAAGAGCATCGCCCATACCACTAATGAGGAAACGAGCGGGAGCATTTGCAATAACGGTAGTATCAATAAGAACTACGCTGGGGCTTTGACGGAAATATGCATAGTCGTCAAAGTGATGGTCGGGAGTATAAAGAACTGCACTGTGAGAAGTGGGAGCATCGGTTGCTGCAATGGTGGGGCAGATGATTAGGTTGGAGCCTGCTGCTACACACTTGGAAGTATCTATAGCCTTACCGCCGCCTAGACCGATAGTACAAGCACACTTGTTTTCTTTTGCGATTGCTTGCAATCTTGCAACTTCTTGACGAGAACATTCGCCACCGAAATCAACGGCTATTAGTTCAACGCCATATTTCTTTTGGGTTGCTTCTAATTTGTCTGCTACCAATTTTTTAGCAAAGTTATCAGCGATTAGCAAAGCCTTTTTGCCAAAGGTCTTTACAAAATAACCAAGGTTTAGAAGTTCGTCTTCACCTTGAACGTACTTGGTGGGGCAAATAAATGCTTTTCTCATTATAATTTCTCCTTGTATTGGAATTTTTTATTATAATAAAATTATAATACCAAATAATGGGTTCGTCAATACCCAATTTTTCAATTCTCCCCCTCTTTTCGCAACGTATTGCATTAAACTGCGCGAAAAACACAATTAAAAGGCGAATATGCAAGCAGTTTTAAAATCTTGAATTTTAAGTAACAGTTGTGTTATACTTTTCGCATGGGATTTTTTGATGGAAATTTAGAACTCTCCGTTACTTCTGCGAGTGGCATAGAAGCCGTTACCAAACGCGAATTGGAAGGACTTGGTTATGCCCCAAGCGGAGCCGTTTACGGAAGAATATCTTTTGATGGAAAGTATCGTGACGTGGCAAAAGCAAACGTTGCGCTTCGTACTGCAAATCGCGTTTTTATAAACGTGGCTCGTTTTCACGCAGAAACCTTTGACGACCTTTTTGACGGCATAAAAAACATTCCATGGCCGACCATAATCCCTAAAAATGCTCGCGTAATTGTAAATGCAAAATCTTTTAAAAGTAAACTTTTTGCTCTTACCAGTATACAAAAAATCACTAAAAAAGCCATTGTCACCTCTATGGGTAATCTATTTGAAAGTGGTGGCACCTACACCATTGAGATCGTAATTAACGAGGATGAAGTTCTGGTTGCGTTAGACACTTCCGGCATCGCATTACATAAGCGTGGATATCGCACTTACGTAGGAGAGGCCCCCCTTCGTGAAACTCTTGCAAGTGCCATAATACTTCTTTCCGTATGGAAGTGGGATCGCCCCTTCATAGACCCTTTCTGCGGTAGTGGCACTTTGCCGATAGAGGCAGCGCTTATTGCAACCAATACGGCACCCGGCATAAATCGTAATTTTGCCTTTGAAAATTTCATTAAGGCGCCGGAAGTCCTATCTTCCGTAAAAGAGGAGGCGCGCGACCTTGAAATACGCGATCGCGAAATTAGAATAAGTGGGTTTGATATAAACAAGGATGCCATATCCATCGCGTTAAAACACGCAAAAAACGCAGGTGTTTTAGATAAAATTCATCTTCAAGTTGCTGACGTTAGAAATCTTAGTTCGCGTTATAGTCACGGTGTAATAGTAACCAATCCTCCCTATGGCGAAAGGCTACTAAAGGAAAAAGAATTACAAGCGCTCTACACCGATTTCGGAAAGGTATTCCGTTCTTTAGACGAATGGTGCGCCTACGTTATTACTTCGTACGGGAATTTTGAACGCTATTTTGGTGCTAAGTCGGATAAAACCAGAAAACTCTACAACTCTGAACTAGAGTGTAAACTTTATAGATATCTTGGTACTCCACCAAAAAGGAAATAATTATGAGGAAACTTATCGTCGTACTTCTCATTGCCGTCGTGCTCGCTTCTGCCGTTGTAGTGGGCGTCGTTGAACTGGGCTTAACCAACAAAGGTGAAGCCACTCTCTACTACGTTGAGCCCAAAGATGGTTCTACCCCCTATTTCGTTAAGAAATATAAGGATGGTAAAATAGCAGACCTACCTTTTACCATTCTTTCGTTTAGCGATACACATCTGGGCGACGGAACCGAACCCAGTGATATTATCTCGCTTACTATTATTGAACGCGTAATAAAGGAAAAGAAGCCGGATATGGTAATCATAACCGGTGACGTATGCTTAGGGGATAACCCATTTATCGGAGTAGACGCCCTTTCAAAATTGTTTGAAAGGAACCATACCTATTGGGGGGTAGTCCTTGGCAACCACGATGCAGAGCCGGAAAATGGTCCCACTCGTGAAGAACTAATCAGATATTATGAAAATAAGCCCTATTCCGTCACTAAAGAGGGTCCCGACCTAGATAGCGAAGGTAATTATATGATAAACCTAATGCATAGCACGGGAGTTAGCCACACTTTAGTATTTATGGATAGTGGTGCAGGTAGTATGGATCAAGAAATTTGCTACAAATATGGATATCCCTATACCGACGGATACGACTGTATACACCAAGACCAAATGGACTGGTATAAGGAAAGTCTGGAAGAGATAGCAAAAAATAATAATGGTGTAATGCCCGAGTCTACTCTTTACATGCATATCCCCTTTGTGGAATATCACTACGTAGATTTAGATTCCATTCTTTACGGATTTTACGGGGAATTTAGTTGCCCATCCGACCATAACTCAGGCATGTTCAGTTTGATAAAAGAAGTGGGCTCCACCAAGACCGTTGTTTGTGGTCACGACCACGTAAACAACTATGCAGTAATGCACGAAGGCATAAAACTTATGTATAGTCAATCTTCCTCTTTTGGCTCATATCACTCACGCAGTCAAATAGGCTTCTATATTTATAGGGCGGCGGATCCAAACATACTATTTACCGATGGTCACACAGAGTTTACTATTGGTACCGACGGAGTTTGCAAAGATACCCCCTATTTTAATGAATTACACCCCGAAGTATTCATTGGTCTTGAAGAGGAACTAAAGGCAAACGGTACCCCCATACCCCCGGAACTACAAAAATAATCAACAGAGGAATAGAAATGTTTAGAGATAAAAAAGCAGAAACAAAACACGGCATAAAAGCCGGCCTTGTAGGAATCATTGTAAATATAGTTCTTTTTGCTAGCAAAATTGCCGTAGGTTTAATTGCAGGCTCCATTACTATCGTAGCAGATGCTATAAACAACCTTGCCGATGCTTCCAGTAACGTCGTAACCGTTATAGGGTTTAAATTAAGCGCTCGTCCCGCTGATGAAGAGCATCCCTTTGGTCATGAAAGAATAGAACAAATCTGCGCTCTTTTGATTGCAATTATCGTACTCGCAGTTGGTGTTCTCCTAGGTAAATCTTCCATAGAAAAGATTATCACTCCCGAGCCCATAGCCGTTAGCATCGCAACTTACGTAGTCCTCGCTATAGGTATAATCGGCAAACTCGGTTTGATGATATTCCTACGCAACTATGGTAAAAAAATAGATTCTGACTCTTTAATTGCAAGTTCAGCAGATGCAAGAAACGATAGCATCTCCACAACGGCAGTACTAATTTCCACCATAGTAATTGGTACAACAGGTGTAAACATTGACGGATACATGGGTCTTGCCGTTTCTATCTTTATAGTAATTTCTGCTCTCATTATGTTTAAGGAAATCATCAGCCCCCTACTCGGCGAAAAGGCTGACAAAGAGTTTACTCTAGAAGTTAGAAAAAGAATACTTGCTCACGATAAAATTCTTGGTATACACGATCTAGTAATACACCAATACGGCAAAACGGCATTCATAACCGTACACGCAGAGGTTGATGCAAGCGACGACTTTATTGCTTGCCACGACGTAATTGACAACGTAGAACGTGAATTTTTAGAAAACGGCATTCATCTTTCCATACATATGGATCCTGTGGAATCCAACAATCCCGAAGTGGAAGAACATAAGATTCGTGCCATAAAAGTGCTTGAAACCATTGACGAGAGTCTACATCTACATGACTTTAGAATGGTAAAAGGCGACTCTCACACCAATATTCTTTTTGACGTAGTCGTTCCTTACGATAAAAAAATAACCCTTAAAACGCTTCAAGATGCCATGTCAAAAGAATATGAAGCCGACGAGCAAAAATACTTTTTCGTGCTAACGCTTGACCGTGAATTTGCATAAAACACACTAACAAATATATTAAAAA
>JAZSKG010000178.1:0-1666 GCA_045534735.1 Candidatus Stercoripulliclostridium sp. | reverse complement strand
TCTGCGCCTGCTGCGAGTGCTTCGTCAGCCTTAACGCCCTTAGCGATAACCAAAACCTTAACGGTCTTACCGGTTCCGTTGGGGAGAACTACAACACCACGAACTTGTTGGTCTGCGTGACGGGGGTCAACGCCTAGTTTAACGGAAACTTCTATGGTTTCATCAAACTTTGCTTTTGCAGTTTGGAGAGCGATGTCAATAGCTTCTGCAGTTTCATAAGCCTTGCTCTTGTCGTAAAGTTTTAAAGAATCTTTATAATTTTTACCTTTTCTCATATCGCACCTCCTAGTCTTCTACTACTAATACGCCCATGCTACGTGCGGTACCAGCGATCATACTGCAAGCGGCTTCAACAGATGCTGCGTTAAGGTCGGGCATCTTCATTTTAGCGATTTCTTCTACTTGAGCCTTGGTGATTTTTGCTACCTTGTCACGATTGGGTTTTGCACTACCGGACTCAATTTTGCAAGCCTTCTTGATAAGAACGGGTGCTGGAGGAGTCTTAAGTACGAAAGTGAAAGAACGGTCAGCATAGATGGTGATGATAACAGGAATGATTAAACCTTCCTTATCACGGGTCTTATCGTTAAAGTCTTTAACGAAACCAGCAATGTTGATACCGTGAGGTCCTAGGGTGGAACCTACAGGGGGACCAGGGGTTGCTTTGCCAGCGGGCAATTGGAGTTTTGCGGTTGTTACTATTTTCTTTGCCATAGTCGGATACCTCCTTGACTATCTGGTTCAAACGAGCAATACACTGAGATTTTATTGCTCTCCCATTTTTTGTTTAATTATTAATTTTTTCTATTTGGCTGTACTCAAGTTCAACAGGAGTTTGTCTGCCAAACATTTGAACGATAACTCTAACCTTTTCTTTGTCGGGATAAATTTCCTCAACGGTAGCAAGGAACGTTTCTAATGGACCGGAAACTATTCTTACAGAATCGCCAACTTCTACGTTGAAGTTTTCTTCGCGAATCTTTTCTAGTCCCATACGTTTTACCTCTTCTATGGTAAGGGCTAGGCCTCTACCTTCGGGGCCAACGAAACCACTAGCACCACGAATGGTACGAATTAGGTAATAGAGTTGATCGGTATAAACCATTTTAATGAAAACGTAGCCGGGGAACTTTTTGCGTTCTACGACTTTACGTTTGCCATTCTTTTCTACGATAGCCTGTTCGGTAGGAACACAAATGTCAAAAATGAAATCTTGAAGATTATTGTTTTCAATCATCTTCTCAATGTTCTTTTGAACAAATGCTTCATAAGCCGAATAGGTACGTATTACATACCATCTTGCATTATCTATGTTGCTCATTGCTACTCCGATATTATTCCATTCCAACCAAGAGTTTGAATAAGGACAATAGACCGATGTCAAATGCAGTAATGATTATTAAGAAGAATAATACTACGATAACAACGGTACCAGTATTTGCCCATACGCCAGGGTTGTTTTTGGTCCTATTGAGTTTAGGCCAATCAACCTTCTTTAGTTCCGAAATGATTTCACGGAAATACTTGGCGATTTTAGCGCCAAAGTTGGATAATTTGGAATTAGCCTTGTTCTTTTTAGGACTCTTTTGAGCTTTAACGGACTTTTCGTTGTTAGCAACGTTCTTTTGTCCCTCAACAACGGATTCGTCTACGTTAACGCCAAGTT
>JAZSKG010000049.1:0-2101 GCA_045534735.1 Candidatus Stercoripulliclostridium sp. | reverse complement strand
TCCCCAAGGCCCACAAGGAGAAACCGGCCCCGCTGGCGCTACCGGCGCGACCGGTGCTACCGGTGCTACCGGACCCCAAGGTCCTCAAGGTATTCCGGGATACAACGACGGACTATATGCCTTTGGTCCTATTTCAACCGTAGAAGTAGGTGCGCCTATTCCTCTAACGCTTTCCCAAAGCACTACCCCCACTACGTTAAGCGTCGTAGATAATGCGATAAACGTACCGGCTGGCACCTATCTTATTTCCTACACCGTAAATGCCACCAATCCGACGGGCTCAACCCTTGCGACGACTATCGGAGTAAACGGTACGTTGATCGGCACGGAAACGGTTAGCGTAACCACAACCCCGGATGAGCAAGCAATAACTACCAAAACCATATTGTTGACGCTAGGTCAAGACACACTTATAAGCGTGGTTAACCAAAGCGATACGGCAATTGACGTACAAAGCGCAGGGCTAACCATAGTTAAATTGCAGTAACTCGCCCATAAAAAATAGAGGGAGCATCTCCCTCTATTTTATTTTTCATAGGTTCTCTTTAATTATAAACCTTGTCGTATATGTACTCGGCGTAGGCCTTTCCAACGTTAATGCCCGTTGCCTCTTCCATTCCACCAAAGAATGCGTTTGAGTTTACCTCGCAAACCAAAAATTCGTCCTTTTCTTTACCAAATAAAAGATCTATGCCACAGTATTCCAGCCCTAAAATTTCTGCTATCTTAACGCATTGTGCTTTGACCTTATCGCCCACTTCAAATGGAAAACCCATTCCACCCAGTTCTATGTTGGAACGGAAGTCCTTGTCCGATTTGCGTAGCATGGTTGCAACGACTTTTCCACCTATTACTATGACGCGAACGTCACGACCATAACTGGTGGAAACGTACTCTTGGAAGAGGTGAGGCTTACTCTTAAGTTCTACTGCCTTTTCTTCAAGTTCCTTACGATTATCTACTTTGTATACGTTTTTACCTAACGCGCCGTAACTCTCTTTAGCAATCATTGGGTATCCTAACTCGCGCTCTATGATATCCAAAGTTTCACTTTTTACATCTTTGTCGGGATCATAGCAAAGTAGACCGAACAAAGTTTTGGGCATGGGAATTCCATGCTCCGCTAGTTGAATACAGGTAACTGCTTTATCATCACAATACCTTATTGCCTGGTGCCTATTAAAAAGTCGCATTCCCTTCTTTTCCAGAATATCGGATACGTACTTGTCCTTATCAAGGTACAAGCAAAAATCATAATCTTCCAGTTTATTTACCAAATCTCCGTCACGATTTTCTACGGATGCTAAAAAAGTATTATTCCTTAGAATGGTTGTGCTAACACCCAGTTTTTCCAGTTCCTCTTTCATTCTTCTGGACTGGTTTAAACTATGCTCCAACTCGGAATATGCATTTATTACTATTACGCCTTTTTTCATATTACACTCCTGCTATTGCAATATATAAGGTTACACTATACCAAAATGATGGGGAATAAAAGGTGGTTTTAAATTTTTGTAATGCCTCTTTTAACCATTTACATTCTTCCAGCACCTCTTTGTTGTCGGGATTTAGTCTTTCTATTTCATTCAGTCTATTTGCACGGAAACCAAACCCAATATTGTAGTAGGATTCCCTATCCTTTCTACCCTTTCCACACATATCGGATACGGAGTACATCATTTTGATGTCGGAATATCCCGTAGTATAAAGTTGCTCGTAAAGTTTTCTCGCGTTCTCCCTATCGGTTGCAACAAGTTTATTGTAACGGCTTAGAATTTCTTGTAGTAAATCATTGTCCGGGTGGCATAGTTTTCCACCGTCGTCGGAGCCTCTTAGGATTATCTTTCCATTGTCGCTAAATATATCAAACAATCTTAGTAGCAAGGTCTTGGGGTTTTTGAGGTGGTGCAAAACAAGTGCAGAAAAAACTAAATCTACTTTTTCAAAGCCGTTTTCATTTAGCATTCCCAGAAGGGTTTTAACGATATCGGGGCTTTCCAAATCTGCATAATAGAACTTGAATTTATCCTCTAGTCCCATTTCTTTCGCAAGTTGGTTAGCTTGGTCTATATCCTTTTTATTGTAATCTACGCCTATTACC
>JAZSKG010000113.1:0-2946 GCA_045534735.1 Candidatus Stercoripulliclostridium sp. | reverse complement strand
GGAAATAAGTAAAAAATTTGAGATAGAGCCTGAAGATCTAATATTTATATTAGATTCTACAAAATACCCACTTTCCATTTTCCAAGAATCTGAAGAAGAGGGATTAACGCTAGCAGACAAAATATCGTCTAAAGAAAATGCAGATGATGAGTTAGATAAACTTCTACTTAAAGATATGATATCAAAACTTCCTGAAAGAGATAAAAAAATAATCATTTTAAGATATTTTAGGGATAAAACGCAAACTCAGGTTGCTAAAGAATTAGGGGTAAGCCAAGTACAAGTTTCTAGACTAGAAGCAAAAATACTTGAAAAAATGCGAGAATCATTAACCGGAGAATAGAAGTATAAAAATTAATTTATTGCAAAAAATACCCTCTAACGAGGGATTTTTTTTGCGTAAAGAAATAAAAGAAAACGAAGAGGTATTTTCACCAATAGTAGAAAACAGTCTGGAGGTAAAAGATGAACGAACCTAATAAAGAATATTTACAGTTAGTGAAGTCTAAAATGCCAAAATCTAAGCACTTACTAACGTGCTTTCGTGCATTTTGGGTAGGTGGAACAATTTGCTGTATAGGACAAGGCTTTACAGACCTTTATACCTATCTTTGGGGAAATAAACTACCTAAAGAGGATATATCTACGCTTGTAACGTTGACGCTAATTACTATTACGGTTGTTCTCACGGGGTTAGGAATATATGATAAAATTGGAGCCTATGCCGGTGCCGGCTCAATAGTGCCAATTACAGGTTTTGCTAATAGCGTTGCAAGTCCTGCCATAGAGCATAAACGAGAAGGGGTAGTATTAGGGCTATGTTCAAATATGTTTAGTGTTGCAGGCCCCGTAATAGTGTTTGGCATCACTTCTTCTATTCTGGTTGGAATAATAGTTCTTATATTTAAAGGAGCATTTGTATAATGCAAAATCAAACGATCTTCTTCAAAAATAAGATATATATTGAAAATACAGCAACAATAGTAGGCCCCAAAGAACAAGAAGGTCCAATGGGCAAATATTTTGATAAGTATATAAAAGACGACCTTTTAGGCCAAAAAAGTTATGAGCAAGCCGAAACAAAGTTGCATCTTTCAACCATAAAGTACCTACTTAATAAGTCAGGATACGTGGATAACGATATAGATTTATGTATTATGGGAGATTTAATGGATGAGATTAGTGGATGTAATTTTACAATGAGGGAACTGGATATCCCGTATTTTGGAGTATATAATGCTTGCGCAACCTTTGCCGAAAGTTTAATTATTGCATCAAATCTATTGGATAGTGGAAATTTTAAAAGAATAATATGCTCTACTTCCAGTCACTTTTCAACAGCTGAAAGACAATATAGGTTTCCTTTAGAGTTAGGAAATCAAAGAACTCCCTTGTCGCAATGGACTTGTACGGGAGTAGGTGCAACACTTCTCAATAGAGAAAATGGTAAAGTACAAATAGATTGCGCGACGATTGGCAGAGTAATTGATTATGGTGTAACTGATGCGAACGATATGGGCGCAGCAATGGCACCGAGTGCAAGGGAAACCTTACTTGCACACTTTGAAGCAACGTCTAGAGACCCCGATTATTACGATCTAATACTAACAGGTGACTTAGGAGAGGCCGGACATAGACTACTAAAACTTCTAATGGAAGAAAAGGGAGTGAGATTAAAAAACAATTATACCGATTGTGGAATTTTAATATTTAATAGGGTTGCTCAAGACGTAGGTCAAGGTGGTAGCGGTGCCGGTTGCTCAAGTTCGGTTTTTAACAGTTTCGTATACAAAAAACTAATGTCCGGAGAACTTAAAAGAGTACTTTTAGTTCCTACGGGGGCATTAGTATCTAAGACCAGTAACCTTCAAGGTGAGAGTATACCGGGCATAGCACACGCAGTAAGTTTTGTAAGGAGTTAGTATGGTTATTGACTATTTAAAAGTGTTCTTAGTAGGTGGTGGGATTTGTTTAATAGGTCAGATTTTCATTAATACAACTAAAATGACTTCTGCTAGAATACTCGTTGGTTTTTTGTTATTGGGCGTAATACTAGAAACCGTTGGCGTTTATAAGTATATTAGAGAATGGGGCCAAGCAGGTGCTATGGTACCCATAATGGGCTTTGGCTCAAATCTCGCAAAGGGAGCAATAGAAGGCACGTTAGAAAACGGAATATTAGGAGCAATTACCGGTGGCATAGAGGCAGTTGCCGGAGGAATTGCAGGAGTTATTTTCATTAGTTTTATAGTTGGTTTAATTGCTAAGTCAAAAACAAAGTAGTGCTATTGACAACTTAAAGGAGTAGGTTTATAATAAACCTATGGAAAAATTATTTGAAAAACTAGATGCTATTATTATTCTCAACCCATCAAACCTCTTTTATTTTACTCACTATTCAAATGAAGATGCTAGCGTAGTACTAACGAAAGATAAAAAATACTATATTTGCGATAAACGAACCAGTGAAGAAGCACAAGAATTACTGGAAGATTTTGAAATTGTAGATATAGGTAAAGATGGTTATGCCACAACTGCAAAAAAGTTAATAAAGAAATTAGGCGCAAAAAAGGTGGGTTATGAAGACTGGACTATATCCCATAGGCACTATTTAGAAATTGTGGATAAAGGCTTATTTAAATCGTACAAGCTTATTCCTGCTTCCAATTTAATTAGCGAATCCCGCACCATAAAGACCGATTACGAGATAGATTTAATTAAAAAAGCACAAGCAGTTACCGACAAGGTTTTTTTGGATACTTTAGATTTCATAAAGCCCGGAATGACGGAACTTGAAGTTGCTGCTTTTATGAATTCAAAAACCTTTGCTTACGGCTCAGAACTTGCATTCCCACCCATTGTAGCATTCGGTAAGAACACCTCTAAGCCACATGCGCACCCCGGAGATAACGTTTTACAAGAAAACGACGTTGTTACTCTTGACTT
>JAZSKG010000131.1:0-4875 GCA_045534735.1 Candidatus Stercoripulliclostridium sp. | reverse complement strand
AGAATGCAAGAGGAATTATCCAATTCATTCTAAAATCTTTAAGGATAGGCCTACCTAGTCCTACTATAATCATTAGGGCGAGTATGCCCAAAATTATCATACTAATTATCATATATAATTTCTCCTTAAATTATTGGGCCGTTTTCGGCCTACTTTTATTGTGTACGGATTAATGCAAATTATACAATTAAAAATAGAAATCCACTTTAAATGCGAATTTTAAAGTGCTATAATACTAATATGATGAAACTTATTGCTGTTAAAAATGAAGACATAGATATATTAGAAAACCTAGCAAACCATATATGGAGAGAGTGTTATACTTCGTTGTTAGGCATTTCTCAAGTTGAGTATATGATAGAGAATTTTCAGTCTAAGACTGCATTCATCTCCCAAATTCAAAATGGGTATGAATATTATTTCTTGGAACGTGATAGAGAAAGAGTAGGATACGTTGGAATTAAAGAAGAAGGGAATAAATTGTTTCTCTCAAAATTATATCTAAAAGGTTCTTTCCACGGTAAAGGACTAGGACAATTGGCATTAAGCATACTGGTAGATATTGCAAAAGCGCGCAAAGTAGATAATATTTATCTTACCGTAAATAAAGGAAACGTTAAAGGAATTAAGGCTTACGAGCGATTTGGCTTCATTAAGACGGATTCTATTGTTACGGATATCGGCAATGGGTTTGTAATGGATGATTACGTTTATACTTATAATATAGTTAAATAGGAAAGGGTTTCAACACAAAAGCCCCCTAGATAGGGGGCTTTTTAATATAAAAATTTTATTGATTACATTGGTTTACGGTCGTTAAGAGCCCTAGATAAAGTCATTTCGTCTGCATATTCTATTTCGCTACCCATGGGAATTCCACTTGCAAGACGAGTTACCTTTATTCCTAGGGGTTTTAGTAATTGTGCAAGATAGGTTGCCGTCATTTCACCACTAACGTCGGGGTTAGTTGCAAGAATTACTTCTTCTACACCATTAAGTCTAGTTAGTAATTCCTTTATGCGAATCTGTTCGGCACCAATACCTTTTTGAAAATCAAGTGCGCCGTGCAAAACGTGGTATAAGCCATTGTAGGTACCCATCTTTTCAAAAGCCTGTATATCTCTTGGTTCTTCTACTACACAAATAACACTTTTATCTGCATTTTCACAACGTTCGCAAATTTCTTTATCTGTATAATTACCACACTCAGAACAAAAATGAATGGTCTCTTTTGCCTCTTGAATTGCTTCTACAAACTCTTCCACTTCCTCTTCGCTCATATCTATAAGATGAAAAGCATAACGAGTTGCTGTTTTTAAACCAACGGCAGGAAGTTTTCTAAGTTGTGCTATAAGTCTGGATAGGGCTTCAGGATGCATTTTAGAAAAGGCCTCCTAAACCACCTGCGCCACCCGTTAGGGGGCCCATAACTCTTTGTTGTTCTTCTTCAACAAGTTTCATTGCCTCGTTAAAAGCAGCCATGATCATATCTTCTAGCATTTCTACGTCGTCGGGGTCAACTGCTTCGGGTTTAATTTTAATAGAAGATAGAGTTCTATCGCAACCCATAACTACTTCAACCATGCCACCGGCAGAGGTTGCAACAACTTCACTTTCTGCAAGTTCTTGTTGTGCTTCTTGTAGTTGTTTTTGCATTTGTTGTGCTTGGCGCATTAGTTGTTGCATATTGCCACCACCGCCAAAGCCACCGCCGTATCCGTTAAATTTTGCCATATATTACCTCCAAATTACTATATGCGAAAAGTTCGCTTTCGTTATTATTTTTTTACGTCAAATTTATTTCCAAAAACGTCGGCAAGTTTCATTCTTTGGTCTTCGGTTATTTTTTTGCCTACGTTCTTAGCGTTTACGATTTTAAATATGTAGTCGTTATCGTCCGTTGCTTCCTTAAGTGCACTTTCACAGATGTTTAAATTGTCGGTGCCGTCAAAGAGTGTATAGGGAGCATTGTCGTCTATGAAGAAAGTCAACGTCTTTCCCTCTAGAGAAAAGTCGTTTTGTTTGGATAGAGCGCGATAAAGCATAGTGTAATCTTTTTCGCGTAACGCAGTAATCAATAATCCAACTACCATTTTTGCGCGCTCGTCTACCTTTTTTTGTCTAGGGGTCTCTTCAAATACTGCGCTTGTATTGTCTTTGGAAGCAAACCTTGATAGGGTATCCTCAATTTTAGATTTAGATATAGTGGGCTGTGTTGAAGTTTGTGGAATTATTGCCGTACCGGTCAAAGCACCACGACGAATAATTTTTTCTAGTTCGTTTACTCTTGCCGTTAATGCGTCAAGAGAAAGTTCCGTTCTTAGTTCGCTTGCTTTAACTAACAGTGCTTCAAAGATGATACGAGGTTGAGTAGTATAACGGAGATTTTGTTCACTTGTGGAAAGGATGTCCATTACTCTTGCAATTTGGTAATTTTCATGCGCATCACCCAGTGCTTTGGTTAATCTATGCTCATCTAAGGTGAATCCACCTTTCCAAGAGGGTAAATTCTTTACGGTTATTAGGTTTCTAAAGTATTCTGCAAGTTCTTTATTTAAAGTAGTTAGACCTTTACCTTTAGCATAAACTTCTTCTGTCTTTGCTATAACGGTTGCAGTATCACCTTCTAGTATTGCACTAGCAAGGGTATACAAAGTATTAAAGTCGCTTGCACCAAGAACCTCTAAAACGTCATCATAAGTAAGACCTTTCGGGCTATAACTTATGCACATATCGGCAAGCGACAGGGTATCACGTACGCTACCTTGTCCGTGTATAGCAAGTTGTTCTAGCGCTTCCACTTCGTAGGGATAGTTTTCTTCGTCAAAAATGCGTTTTAGGAGTTCAACAAGTTCAGTTTGGGAAACCAATCTGAAGTCAAACCTCATGCAACGAGAAAGAATTGTTTGTGGAAGTTTGTGAACTTCGGTCGTTGCTAGAATAAAGATAACGTGGGCCGGGGGCTCTTCTAAAGTCTTAAGCAATGCGTTAAACGCACTTATGGAGAGCATGTGTACTTCATCTATAATGAACACTCTATATTTGCCAACGGAAGGTTGGAAGTGAACACTTTCTTTTAGGTCACGTATTTCATCTACACCATTATTTGATGCAGCGTCCATTTCAATAATATCAACGTTATTATTGTTAGCAAGGCCTACGCATGCAGCACATTTTCCACAAGGAGAGCCGTTAATGGGAGAAAGACAATTTACGGCACGTGCAAAAATTTTAGCACTGGAAGTTTTACCGGTACCACGGGTTCCGGTAAATAAATAAGCATGTCCAACGCTATCGCTTTTAATTTGGTTAATTAGGGTTGTTACAATGTGGTTTTGCCCTATAACCTTATCCCAACTTGATGGACGATATTTGCGGTATAAAGAGGTGTGTGCCATTATTCGTTAATCTCCAAAGAATTTAGGAATTTCTCAAAGGCTTTTTGACCGATTTCGGTATTTTTATAAACTGCGGTACATTCTAGGATTTTTACGCAAGTAGCATTAACGTAATCAATTACTACTTTTTCTGCTTCTTCATTTGAGAGGTTAGTGCCGTTGTCGTTTACAAGTTGCATTATCATTGCTAAGTGCTTGGAAAGAGCGTTCTTTTCATCGGTTAGTTCAGCAAAATCAAGAGGAGTCTTTCCGGTTAGAATTTCAACTATCTTTGTGATTTCATTTGCAAGTCTACCGGGAAGAATAAACGTTCCCATTGCTTCAATCAAGCCTATACCTTCCTTTTTAATGTTATGCATATCTTCGGTGGGATGATATATGCCGTAAGGATGAGCATCGTCGGTACGATTGTTGCGTAAAATTAAATACAAGCAGTAGCCGTCGTCTTCAATGGTAGCAATAGGTGTAATGGTATTGTGAGGAGCGTTGGTGTGAGCATATATGCCAACGCTTTCGTCGGTATATTCTCTCCATGCATTAAGAATTTGTTGGGCCACGTCTTCAATATCTTCTCTATTGGTTCCTTCTAATTTAATTACGCTGTTGTACCAGTCCAAAATACCGATTTTTACAGATGGGAATTCGCTAGAGGTGAAAGTCTTTCTAACGGGGCGAGTGAACATAGGAAGCACTTTTTTACCGCCTTGGTAGTGTTCGTGTGCAAGGATGGAACCACCTACGATAGGTAGGTCTGCGTTTGAGCCTAGGAAATAATGGGGGAACAATTCAACGAAGTCTAGTAGTCTAGTAAACGTACTGGGAGTAATAGACATTGGTTGGTGTTTTTCACTTATCGCTATGCAGTGGTTATCAAAGTAAACGTAGGGTGAGAATTGCATAAACCAAGGTTCATCGTTTAAGAACATTGGGATAATGCGTATAGTTTCGCGAGCAGGGTGACGGTAAGTGCCTTCAAAACCTAGATTTTCTAGGCAAAGCATACATTTGGGGTAATTTGTTTGGGGCATGCTTCTTTCTAGTGCAACTTGCTCGTTGGATTTTTCGGGTTTAGAAAGATTTATGGTTATCGTTAAGTCTCCGTTTGGACATTCTGCCGTCCATTTTATGTTTTTCTTAATATCGGGCATGCGAATGTAGTTGCTGTTAACTGATAATTCATTTAAATAGTTGGTTGCCTCTTCTATGCCTTTGTTACGTACGATTCTATCAAACTGAGCCATAACCAAACTGGGGCTAGGCATAACTAAACCGATAATTTTGGTTTCATAAAGAAGTTTTGCCTTGGGGTCTGCAAATCCTTGCTCTACAGCATAATCTACTATTTTATCTATAATGCCTGTTTGGAAATCGGGAAGTTTCTTATCGGGAGTAGTAGGCTCTGGAATTTTTAATTCAGCAAGAAGTCTATTGTGAGCATAAACTGCATCATAATAGTTAAGACCTAGTTTATCTTGAG
>JAZSKG010000071.1:0-9442 GCA_045534735.1 Candidatus Stercoripulliclostridium sp. | reverse complement strand
GGGAACTATAACTCTGGTGCGTTCTCCGTCAAAATCGGTTCTATCAAATTCCAATTCGGTTCCTTCTGCGTATTCTATATCTTTCTTTTCAAAAAGATCTAAGAAATCGTCTAGGTCGTCAAATTGAGTTACGTATCCATCACACATATAGTGCATGGGGATAACAACGTCGGGCATAAGTAAATCTACGTATTCTTTTGCTTGCTCAGCATCAATGGTGAACTTTCCACCTACGGGAATAAGCAAAATATTTACGGAACCAATTAGTTCTGCAAGCATGGGGCTTAGGGGCTCTCCTATGTCGCCTAAGTGACAAATATCTACGCCGTCCATTCTATAACGGAAAACTATGTTCTTGCCACGAAGTGCCCCCTTCTTTTCGTCGTGATAACTCTTAAAACCATAAATTTCTACGCCGTCTAAATCATAGAAACCTGCGTTATCTATAACCTCGGTAACGCCCTTAACTGCTTTAACGTGGTTATGATCAAAGTGGTCGTGGCTAACCGTAACTACTTCTGAAGTAACGTCAGGGAATTTTACACCAACTCTCTCTTCTTCATATGGGTCGGTAACAATAGTAATACCTGTGCTTTCTGTGAGTTTAAAGGAACTGTGTCCCAGCCATTCAATTTTCATATTTACTCCTCAATTTTCTTAGGAATTTTAACGGAAATTTGCATTATGGTCGGATGTGGATTTTGCGTTATAGTGGAATATTTACATTTAAGCGATATATTTGCAAAATCACTACCATAGTCAACAAAAAAGTCTTCGGATGTAAAATCAAACGTGAAATACTCAAACTCTATGTTGGTTGTACGTATGCCGTGTACAAGAGTTAAAACTTTAAAGATACTTTCGCTTTGCTCGTTATCTGCAAACGAGACAACGTGCAAAGCAAGTTTATCAAGGTTTAGGCCAATTACTATATTATATTTACGAAAATCGCTTTCATATACAAATTTTATTTGCGCCGTACGTTGTTTAGTACAAACGTAATCGCAAATGGTATGAAAGTATATTTCATTTCCGGATGTAGTAATTGTAAGTCGCCCGTCCATATTTGGTACTATCTTCCTATTAGTTCGTGAATTCTGTCTGCAGAACTCATTAGGTGGGTTACAGATTTATTTTGGTTACAAGTGGAGATGATGTAAGCAATAAACTTGGAAAGATCTGCTCCAATGTACCAGGGTTGGGCAAGAAGTTCGGGACGATTGTAGGTTAGGTTCGTGGAAAGAACTGCCGTAAATAGTCCTTCTTCATATGCTTTGTTGAACTTATCAAAACCTTCGGTAAAGAGGCCGTAGGTTGCGGTAAGGAATATGTTTCCACATCCCTTTTCTTTTAGTTCCTTGCAAAGACGGATAACAGAGTCACCGGTTGCAATAATATCGTCGGCAACCAAAATATCTTTACCCTTAACGTCGCTACCAATGTATTCGTGTGCAACTATGGGGTTCTTACCATTTACTACCTTAGTGTAGTCACGGCGTTTGTAGAACATGCCAAGGTCTACGCCTAGAACAGATGCATAGTAAACGTTACGGCTCATTGCACCCTCGTCGGGAGAAACTATCATGAAGTGATCCTTATCAAGGTTAATATCAGGATAACTTGTAAGAAGAGCCTTCATTATTTGGTAAGTGGGGAAGAAGTTATCAAATCCCATTAGAGGAACTGCGTTTTGGATACGAGGATCGTGTGCGTCAAAAGTGATAACGTCTTTAACTCCCATTGAGTAGAGTTCTTGTAGCATTTGTGCGCCGTCAAGAGATTCTCTTCCGTTACGACGGTGTTGTCTACCACCGTAAAGCATGGGCATTACGACGGTAATTCTTTCTGCTTTACCACCTGCAGCAGCAATAACGCGCTTTAAGTCTGCGTAGTGGTCGTCGGGGGACATATGATTTTCTTGCCCAAATAAGGTGTAAGTACAAGTGTAATTGCCAACGTCACAAATAATATAAAGGTCGTCGCCACGAACGGAATCGTTTATCATTCCTTTGCCATCACCCGAGGTGAAACGAGGACAAATGGAATCTAGAATGAATGATTTTTTCTTAAATCTAGGATTGCGATTGCCTACTTCCTTGTTGTACCATTCTACCAAATAGTTATCAACTTGCTTTCCTAATTCTTTAGCCCCTTCTAAAACAATTAGTCCCAAAGGGGCAACGGGTGATGCATCGTCAAAAACTTCTCTAAAAAATGTGGGCATAATTTCCTCCGTTGTTATTAAAAGGTATGCTAATTATAGCACAGCCGTTTTGCATTAAGCAAATGAAATAATTCAACATTATATTTTGTTAAATATAATCATTTTAAAGCATAGGCGGAGTTATTACCTCCGCCTTATGTTAAGATTGAATAAATTGTGATTTACCTTCGCCTTGGTCGTCCCTATTATCGTCGGTAATACCGGCAAATTGTGAATTGTAAAGTTCGTAGTAGAAGCCCTTCTTCGCCATCAAGGTTTCGTGGTTACCTTGTTCAACAACGTCACCGTGGTTCATAACAAGTATTACCTGTGCGTGTTTTATGGTGGAAAGTCTATGTGCTATAACGAAGTTGGTCTTGCCCTCGGTCATAGCGAGCATTGCACTTTGGATGTACTTCTCGGTACGAGTATCAACGGAACTGGTTGCTTCGTCAAGAATAATAATCCTGGGCTTCTTTAGTATTGCACGAGCAATGGTAAGAAGTTGCTTTTGACCGGCGCTGATGTTAGCAGCATCCTCTTTAAGAACGGTGTCGTAGCCGTGCTCCATGGTTTGAATGAATTGGTCTGCGTAAGCCTCTTTTGCCGCTTGAATTATTTCTTCTCTAGTAGCATTGGGGTTACCATAAGCAATGTTTTCGGCTACCGTACCATTAAATAACCAAGTATCTTGTAGTACCATTCCGTACAAACTTCTTAGGTCGTTACGGCTGTATTCGTTAATGTCTACACCGTCTATGAGAATGCGACCTGCATCTATGTCGTAGAAGCGCATTAGTAGGTTTACAAGGGTAGTCTTACCGGCACCGGTAGGTCCTACTATTGCTATACTATCGCCTGCATTAACGTGCAAACTTAGGTCGGTAATAAGAGGTTTATCTTTAGTGTAACTAAATGCTACGTGCTCAATATCAACGGTACCTACGCAATCTTCTACGGAAATTCTTCTTTCACCTTCAGCCGTCATTTCTTCAAGGTCAAACACTTGGAATACACGTTCTGCTGCAGCAATGGAAGATTGAATGGTGTTTGCTATGTTAGATATATTTTCAATAGGTTGAGCAAACTGTCTGGTGTAGGAAAGTAGTGCTTGAATGTCACCTATGGTTACAAGACCTGAACCGGCTCTAATACCACCACCAACGCAGATTCCTACGTATACTAGGTTGTCTATAAACTTAATACTGGGTAGAATTACACCTGCAAGGAATTGTGAACGTCTGGTTGCCTTCTTTAGTTCTTTGTTGATTTGCTCGTAGGTAAGAATGCTTTCCTCTTCGTGTCCGTAAAGTTTAATTACACGATGTCCGGTATACATTTCTTCAATGTGTCCGTTAAGTTGTCCAATACGTTTTTGTTGACGAGCAAACTCTACTTGAGAGCGCTTTACTATAAATGATGATACAAGAAGTAGTATTGGTAAACTTATAAGAGCAATAATAGCGAGTAACCAATCTATTCGCACCATCATTACGAATACGCCTACGACCGTCATAACACCTGTAATAATTTGGTTTATGGAGTCTTGTAGCGTTAGTGATATCATTTCAATATCAATGGTAAAACGAGAAAGCACGTCACCTAGAGGAGTTGCATCAAAGTAAGAAAGTGGTACTTTGTCAAGTTTTAGTTTAACGTCGGTACGCATTCTTCTAACAACTCTTTGGCTCATGGAAGCAGCAATAAGTCCAGAGGTAAATTGGAACAAAGCATTCAATACGTATAGTATAGCGCACGTCCAAAGTACGGGTGCAATGTACGTATAAAGTTGTCCGTTACCTTGTGGGGGACGTCTGATGTCAACAAAGTATTGGATACTATCTACTAGCGCGTTGGTAACCTTTTTCATAATATCGGGCACCCAAATAGCAAACCAAGCACCTATTGCCGCTATTAAAATCATGGCAATAAGCATGGGGTATTGGGGCTTTAGATATTTAATTAGTCTAACAACCGTGCCTTTAAAGTTTTCCGCCTTGTCAACTTCTTTAATTTCAGGACCACCTACGCCGAGCGCACGGCCTAGGTCTAGTCCTTGTTGTTGTGGTTGTTGGTTGGAACTTACGTTTTCGAATTCGCTCATAGACCAAGTTCCTCCTCACTCATTTGTGAAAGTGCAATATCACGGTATACGTCGCAGTTACGAACTAGGTACTCATGGGTGCCCTGTCCTACAATGTTGCCTCCGTCTAGTACTATGATATTGTCGGCGTCCATAATGGTACCAATGCGCTGTGCTACTATTATGGTTGCGCTTTCAGAAGTAATGCTCTTTAATGCTTGACGTAGATTCTTGTCCGTTCTAAAGTCTAGTGCCGAGAAACTATCGTCAAATATGAGTACTTCCGGTTTACGTATAATTGCTCTAGCAATAGCAAGACGTTGTTTTTGTCCAACGGAGAAGTTACCACCGCCCTGCTCTACTCTAGCATCAAGTTGACCTTCCTTTTCTCTTACGAAGGTATCACTTTGTGCAATTCTTAGGGCTTCCCAACATTCTTCATCGGTAGCATCTGCCTTACCATAGCAAAGGTTTTCTCTAATAGTTCCACTAAAGAGTACGCTACGTTGTGGCACGAAGCCTATCTTTAGTCTTAGTTCTTCTTGTGGGATTTCCCTAACGTCAACGCCGTCTACAAGTATTCTACCTTCGGTAGTGTCGTAGAAACGAGGTATCAAGTTTATTACCGAACTCTTACCACTTCCCGTACCACCTACAATAGCGGTAACCTTGCCCTTTTCAGCATGGAAGTTAATATTGGATAGTATATTGTTTTCAGCCTCTTCGGAATACTTGAAGTTTACGTTTTCAAACTTAACCGATCCAACGGAATTATAGTTTCCATTAGGCGTTTCGGGGTCTTTAAGTTGAGGCTCGGTAGCAAGTATTTCGTTAATACGGAGCGCCGATGCAGTTGCACGCGGGAACATAACGAATACCGTTGCAAGCATAACGAGTGCCATCATGATTTGAGTCATATATTGTATAACTGCCATCATGTCGCCTACGTCCATGTCTGCATTGCCTGCTATCTGTACGCTTGCACGCCATACTACGCCAACCATGGAGCAGTTCATAACTACTGCAATCAAGGGAGCGAGAACAGCACACCATCTGTTAACTGCTATTGCAGTCTTGGTTAGGCTATCGTTAACCTCGCTAAAGCGTTCGTTTTCGGTTTCTTGCTTGTTAAATGCACGTACTACGCGAATACCCGTCAAGCCTTCGCGAGTAATAAGGGTAAGTTTGTCAACCTTCTTTTGTATGGTTTGGAATAAAGGATAAACAACCTTTGCAGCCATTACGGAAGCAATAACCAAGATAGGTATATCGTAGAATAATACTGCCGTCATCTTGAATGACTTTTCTACCGACATTATGAATCCACCTATCAAGGTTATGGGGGCAATTAGTCCCGTTCTCAAGATAAGCAAGAATACCTGTTGAATTTGGTTTACGTCGTTTGTAGAACGAGTAATCAGGCTGGAGGTGGAATAACGATCAAACTCTATGAGAGAGAAGGTTTCTACCTTTCCAAATACCTTACTTCTAATAATAGCACTGAATTCAGAAGCAAGTTTTGCGCTAAGGAGTGATGCAAGGATTGCACATCCACAAGCAGCAATGGTTAAAAGAAGCATAATACCACCACGCTCAAGAATGAATCCCAGGTCGTCGGTTTGAGTGGTTATGCCGTCGGGAAGCATCATGTCCTTGTAGGTTTTAAATTCTACTGTTGCGATGCTAAATTTAGTGGTTAGGTTAAGTTCCGGATGAGCAACGTCGTACTTAAAGTCGTTTTCAAAGTCTTCCATGCTGGTACCGGTTGCAGACAAAGTTAGATAGTTACCAAGTCTAATCCAGAATTGTTTCCATTTACTACCGAAATTAGATTTATCTTTGAGGGGAGTTTTTACGTTAGGTCTTTCCACGCCTTCAACTACTATGGTTTCCATTTCGTAGTAGGTAGAAAGTTCCTTTATAATTCTTTCGGGTTTTTTGTTTTGGAAACTCAAAAGGTTGGAAAGTAATAGATGGTCGTTAGCCTCTACGTACCAATCACAAATGAGTTTTATATCGTCTATGATAGTTTTCTTTTGTTCTTCAGTAAATTTATTATAATGTTTGTTTTGTGTAACGAGTGCTTCTATTAGAATAGATGCGTTATAATCACTTGCAAGTTCTTGTGCATCTTGGTCGGTTATACCACGATAAGTTTTCACCCACTTTGCACCTTCATATTTGTAAGCATATCCTAAAACGTTGTTACAAATAATTACTTCGTAATCGGGCATTGGGTCTGCTCTTCCCGTATAACTTTCCTTTTCCGTTTCTACTTGTTCACCGTCTGCATCACTATAAACGTAAACCAGTTTATTTTGTTCAAGCGCTCTACCAAACTCGTCGGTTGCAAGGCGATTGCCGTTTTTATCAACGGGAATGGGCATTAGGTTGCCGTATTGAGAGTGCTTCATGCGACTAATGCAAGCCGTCAATATTCTACGGTTAGACTCATTCTCCATTGCATCTTCGTCAACACGTGGATCTTGGTTGAGTAGACTATTAATAGTAATATCATGATTACCATTAATCTTAATGGAAGAAGAATTGGTTTTAGATGCTTCGTAGTTATTACCAACGTCAAATACCAAAAGCGTATTAACGACCTCTGCTATTTGTTTGCGGTCGTCATCGGTATAATATGATCCCCAAAAATCAGGCTCCCAATCCTTCCACTTACTTTCCGGTTCATTGGCATCACGCCATTCAAAAGCCCATTCTTGGTAAGGTTTTAGACCTTCCAAGAAAGGAGTCATTACGTCGTCAAACAGTTGTTGGCTATCTTTTACCGGTATGTCGCGAAATACGAAATCTATCTTGACGTCACCACCCTCTTCCTCTTGTATTGCTTGAGCAAGATCAAAGGTGGAGAAACCCTCTACCATCTCAAAAACGGGAATGGTATCTTCATCGTAACCTTTAAGAGTTTTTTCCGAGTCTACGGAAGAAAGGCTTGAAGGCTTTTCCATTTCCAAATGCTCGTAAAGTGGCTCGTAGTCAATGTAAATACCATCGTCAATGATTTCGGACATTTTTTCGGGTAAATAAAGTTCTGCAACTGCTTGACCCGTGACTAAAACGATGATAATTGCTACCATCCAAGCCATCGGTTTCAAATTGCGGAAAAGTTTAAACATCCCCTTATCCTCGTCACAAATAAAAAATTTATATATATTATAGCGCATATATGCGCGCGTGTCAATATGGAAAAGATTAAAACAATTCTTAAAATAACATTAAGAGTTATTAGTGCAAAATAAAAAATGGCTCCTAAAGAGCCATTTTCCATTAAGTGTTTTTGCTATTTAATAACTGCAGGTTCCCAAGAAGCAGGTGCTTCGTAGCCCATTAGTTTTACAACGGTACCGGCAACGTTTGCAAGCCCAGCGTTTTCGTTTTCAACCATTTCTACGTCAGCGCCGTAAATAATGAAAGGTACCTTGTTAAGACTGTGAGCAGTACGTGCTTGTAGACCACCCTTCTTGTTCTTTTCTAGCATTTCGTCTGCGTTACCATGGTCTGCGGTAATAAGAAGAATAGCATTCTCTTCGTTTATGACGGGAAGAAGTCTACTTAGTGCAAGGTCAACAGCCTCTACGCCAATAACGGTTGCTTCAAAACTACCGGTATGTCCTACCATGTCGCCGTTAGGATAGTTACATCTAATAAAGCCGTACTTACGTGACTTAAGAGCACTAATTAACGCGTCGGTAACTTCTGCACTCTTCATCCAAGGACGTTCATCAAAGGATACTTTGTCGGAAGGAATTTCTTCAAAAGTTTCTAGTTCTTCGCTAAACTTATCGGAGCGATTTCCGTTCCAGAAATATGTTACGTGTCCATACTTTTGGGTTTCCGAAACTGCATATTGGGATACTCCTTTTCCTACTAAGAACTCACTTAGGGTATCTTTAATGCAAGGAGGCTCAACCAAGAAACGAGCGGGAAGATGTAGATCTCCGTCGTATTGTAGCATACCTGCGTACATAACCTTAGGAGCATTGCCACGGTCAAATACGTCAAAGTCAGCGTTGTCAAACGCCATGCTGATTTCAATAGCACGGTCGCCACGGAAGTTAAATAGAATTACGGAATCGTTATCTTCAATCTTACCTACGGGTGCGCCGTTTTCGGTTACTACAAATGCGGGAAGATCTTGGTCAATGATGCCTGCGTTTTCTGCTCTAAAGGTATTAATTGCCTCGGTTGCAGAATTAAAGCCTCTACCTATGCCGTGTACGTGTACGTCGTAACCCTTCTTAACCATATCCCAGTTTGCGCAGTAACGGTCCATGGTTATCTTCATTCTGCCACCACCGGAAGCAATTTTGCCGTCAAAGTTGGCATCGTTTAAGGAGGCTAGAGTTTCCTCTACCATATCTACGTAAGTAAGCGCGCTGGTAGCAGGTACGTCACGTCCGTCTAATAGTACGTGTATTCTCACCTTCTTAACACCCTCCAATTTTGCTTCTTTAAGCATAGCAATAAGGTGGGAAACGTTAGAGTGAACGTTGCCGTCGGAAAGTAGGCCGATAAAGTGCATGGTGGAACCATTTTCAACTACGTTGTCTTTGAGTTCCTTCCATGCTTTAGAAGCATATATTGCACCACTCTCTATTGACTCGTTAACGAGTTTTGCACCTTGTGAATAAACTTGACCACAGCCAAGAGCGTTGTGACCAACTTCGCTGTTACCCATGTCGTCGTCAGAAGGTAGACCTACTGCAGTACCATGTGCCTTAAGGAAGGTATGGGGGCAAGTAGCAAAAAGTTTATCTAGGGTGGGAGTGCGTGCTTCAGTTACGGCATCGCCAAGTCCTGTTTTGGACTTGCCGATGCCGTCCATTACTACTAAAACGATTTGTCTATCCATATCTTAGTAATTTACAACCTTTGCAAAGTCTTGTGCTTTAAGAGATGCGCCACCAATTAGACCACCGTCTATTTCGGGCATTGCCATAAGTTCGCTTGCGTTCTTAGCATTCATACTGCCACCGTATTGGATACGCATTGCGTTTGCTGCAGTCTTGTTGTAAAGTTTTCTGATAGCCTTACGGATGATAGCGATGGTATCGTTTGCTTCTTGAGCGGTAGCGGTCTTGCCGGTGCCGATAGCCCAAACGGGTTCGTAAGCAACAACGATTCTCTTGAGGTAT
>JAZSKG010000063.1:0-12101 GCA_045534735.1 Candidatus Stercoripulliclostridium sp. | reverse complement strand
CCCCAGTTGTCTTCCTAAGACCGCTTGGCCTCCGACATCCTCAAGTTGGAATATGCAAAAGAGTAGTAATTATAGAGCCTACGCCCGGTGATATTACGGAAATGGTAAATCCTGTAATCATATCAAGTCAAGGATCACAAATAGGATTAGAGGGATGTCTTTCCGTTGATAGTTCAAAAAACGGCAAGGTAAACAGACCCTCAAGGCTAACAGTTGAGTATTTTGATAGAAATGGAAACAAAAAGAGCATGACGGCAACCGATTGGACGGCAAGAATAATTTGCCACGAGACCGATCACTTGAACGGAATACTTTTTATAGATAAAGTTATTAAAGAAGGAAGGCGCAGATGAGAATTATTTTCTTAGGAACAGGTGATTTTTCCGTTGAAGTGCTAAAGGCCATAGATGAAAGCAACCACGATGTAGTGGCAGTTGTTTCACAGCCTGATAAAGTAAATGGTAGAAACGGAAAAATAAATTTTTCTCCTGTAAAGAAATATGCCTTGGAGAAGGGTATACCACTTTATCAATTTAATTCCATAAGCAAAGAGGGCAAGGAGGATCTAACTTCCCTTCATGCCGATATTATGGTTACCAGTGCTTATGGTCAAATATTAAGTAATGAAATTATCGCCATATGTCCACACGGCATAGTTAACACTCATGCCTCATTACTTCCCAAGTATCGTGGCTCATCCCCCATACAAATGGCAATATTAAATGGTGATGAAGAAATTGGAACCACCATAATGAAGACGGTCAGGGAAGTTGATGCCGGTGACATAGTGCTTCAAAGAAGTATTAAACTTAGAGGCCATGAAAACCAAGAAGAGTGCTTTAAAGCACTTGCAGAACTTTCTGCAAAATCCATAGTGGAAGCATTGGACTTAATAGAAAGTGGTAACGCAACCTTTGTTCCCCAAGACCATAGTCAAGCAACATTCTGTAAAAAACTAACCAAAGAAGATGGTAGAATTGACTTTAATCAAACGGCAAAAGATATACACAACAAAGTACGCGCTTTTTATGGTTACCCCGGAGCCTACTGTTTTACCCAATATGGAAGACTAAAGGTAATTAAGACAGAAGTTACAGAAAGTGAGCAAGAAGGACATATAGGCGAAGTAATAGAAAATAAAAAAGAAAGATTCGTCGTTCAATGTGGGCAAAACACGGCAATTGCTTTTATTACCGTACAAGGTGAGGGCGCTAAAGCAATGAGTGTTGGAGCATACAATTTAGGTAGACCTTTAAAGATAGGTACGATACTAGAATAAATGGATAAAGTATTACTTAGACAAACATACGAATATCTTTCCAAAATAATACGTGAAGGCGCGTACGTTAACGTCGTGCTTTCCGATCTAAAAAATACACCCGAAAGACCACTTATAACTAAAATAGTATACGGGGTGGTTGAAAGATATTACGAGTTATCACAAAGGGTTTCTTCATTGTGTCCTAAACTTCCTAAGCCTGCAATCAGAATAGTACTAATGCAAGCGATATATGCTATTCTGTATCTAGAGATACCAAACTACGCCATTGTAAATGCAAGCGTAGACTTGGTGCAAGACATTGGGAAGAAAGAATTAAAAGGTTTTGTTAATGCCGTTCTAAAAAAGGCTACTAGAAACGATTATCAATTACCTATAGATGAAAAAAGTATACTAGAGGCAAAGTATAATCTTCCTTACGACCTAATCAAGGCTCTAAAAGAAGATTTGGGAGATAAATCAGAAAGCGTTCTTATGCCTCCCAGAGATGCTAGAGAGCACGTTAGAATATCTTGTAAAGCAAATAAGCAAGACGTTCTTAACAGAATAAACGAGTATCAAGAAAGCAAAGTAGGTGGATATTTTGTCAAAAATACCGAAGAGGTTAAAAAGTTGTTTGACAAAGGTATGTTAACCTTCCAATCGCCTTCATCTATGTTTGCAGTTAATGCTCTTGAAGATATTCAAGGGAAGACTCTTTTAGAAATTTGTTCTGCTCCCGGTGGAAAAGCAGTTTATTCTGCCGAGAAGGGCGCTCTTGTTACTGCTTGTGACGTACATCCAATTAGGGTTAAACTTATAGAAAAATATGCAACCAGAATGGGTGTCAAACTTAAACCCATGGTAAATGATGGAAAAAAGGATAGACCGGAGTGGCATAATAAATTTGATATAGTTACTGTTGATGCTCCATGTAGTGGTTTGGGCGTAATATCTAAAAGACCTGACATCGCTTTAGAGTACGATGCAAAAAAATATCAAGAGTTGGTTAAAGAGCAACGTGCTATTTTAAAGCAGAGTGCTAAGTACGTTAAACGTGGTGGAATATTACTTTATTCTACTTGCACCGTTTTGAGGGCGGAAAACGAAAGTACTATTAGGGACTTTCTTGTTAAGAATAGTGAGTTTGAAATTATGCCGTTTGATGGAGCAGAAAGTGGTGAAATAACCTTGTATCCCAGTGAAGAATTTGACGGATTTTACGTTGCTAAGTTAAGGAAAAAGTAATGAAGTGTTTGCAAGATTTAAGTTACGTTGAGATAGAAGAACTTGTAATTGGTTTGGGACAGCCAAAATTTAGGGCTGGTCAACTTTATGACTTACAAATGCGCCATAAAGAGTATAAAGAGGCAACCAATTTACCTAAAGTTTTGCTAGATACACTCAAAAAAGAGTATTTTGCGACTTCTCTTAAGATTATAGAGCGACTTGTTGGTAAAGATGGTACGGAAAAATATTTGTACGCTTTAAACGACGGAAACGTAATAGAGGGTGTATTTATGCCCCATCGCTATGGCAATACTCTTTGTGTAAGTACTCAAGTCGGTTGTAGAATGGGTTGCGCTTTTTGTGCTAGTGGATTAGGTGGTCTTATTAGAAATCTAACTGCAGGTGAAATTATAGGTCAAGTTCTTTGTGTAAATAAATTGCATGGTGGAACCCCAAAAGATAGGGCTATAACCAACGTCGTATTAATGGGAAGTGGGGAGCCCTTGGATAACTATGATGAAGTAACCAAATTTTTGGAGTTACTAAGCGCTGAAAAGGGAATAAATATAAGTCTAAGAAACGTTTCACTATCCACTTCGGGATTGGTACCTAAAATTAGGGAATTGGCAGAGAGTAATTTACCCGTTGTTCTTACAATATCGCTACACGCAGCAACTGATGAAAAACGTTCTGCATTAATGCCCGTTAATAAGGCCTATCCTATAAGCGAACTAATTAATGCCGCTAGGTATTATTTTGAGAAAACTCGTCGTAGAGTAATATTTGAATACGCGCTCGTAGAAGGTAAAAATAGTGACAAGCGTAGCGCTGACGAACTTGCTAGACTATTAAAAGGTTTCCCTTGTCACGTAAATTTAATTAATCTAAATTACGTTAAAGAAAAGGGCTTACGTGGAATAAAAGGTAATTACATAAAAGAATTCATAGATAACCTTAATAAACAGGGTATATCTGCAACGTTAAGACACAGTATGGGTAATGATATAGACGGTGCTTGTGGTCAATTGAGAGTTAAATATCTTGCCGAACACGATGCTGTATACAGGAGCGAAAATGAAGGCTAAATCATTAGACGGAAAGGTTATAAAAATGGTTTCTAATCGTTATACTGTTAGGGCGGAAGATGGTAAAGAATATCGTGCTTTTGCTAGGGGAAAGTTGCGCCTTCAAGGAGATATTTACGTTGGCGATAACGTTAAAATCGTTTTTGAAAGAGGCGATGCCATTATAGACGTTGTAAAACCACGCGTAAATCAATTGGTAAGACCTTTTGTCGCTAACGTTGATAGTGCACTTATTGTTGTGGCAAAAGAACCCGAACCCGATATGCTACTTATTGACAAGATAATCGTCAATTGTCATTTAGAGGGAATTAAACCCGTTCTTTTATATAATAAGGCAGACCTTGCAACCGAAGAAGAAATAGAGCACTTGTTTACACCCTATAGAGATTATATTGATTGTGTTGTACTTTCTGCTTTAGAGAAGAAGGGACTTGAACAATTAAGACCATATATTGAGGGTAAAGTCGTATGCTTTGCCGGCCAAAGTGCCGTAGGAAAGACAAGTCTTTTAAATGCAATTTTAGACTTAAATCTTAAAACTGACGGACTTTCTGCAAAAATAAAACGTGGTAAGAATACAACTAGGCACGTTGAAATATACGAAGCATTAGGTGGAGATATTATGGATACTTGTGGCTTTAGCATGCTTTCTATAGTTTCCATAAATCCGGAAGATCTTACCTACTATTACGAAGATTTTATTCCATATCAAGATAAATGTAGGTTTAAGAGTTGTACCCACACGGAAGAGCCCGATTGCGCAGTAAAACAAGCAGTAGAAAAGGGCGAACTTTCCAAAGAAAGATATGAAAGATATCTTGCTATATATGAAGAGATTAAAGAGCACAAAAGGAGGCAATATGACTAAACTTGTATCCCCCTCAATTCTTGCAGGCGATTTTGTAAACATGGAGCGTTCCGTTCGTTCACTTAAAGATTGGGGCGCAGACCTTGTTCATTGTGACGTTATGGACGGCGTTTACGTCAAAAACCTTACGTTTGGTATGCCTATGATAAAGGCAATTAAAGGTATAAGCGAATTGCCACTTGACGTGCATCTTATGATAGTTAAGCCTGAGCGCTACGTGGATGATTTTTGTGAGTGTGGAGCCTCATACCTTACCTTTCACCCGGAAGTAAGTGAAGATCCACTTGGAACTCTTAAAAGAATACGTGCGAACGGAGTAAAATCAGGGATAGTTCTTAACCCTAACGTACCTTTTGAAGATTGGTCACATCTTTTAGTTGAATGTGACGTACTTCTCGTTATGAGTGTATATGCAGGCTTGGGTGGACAAAAGTTCATTCCGGAAACCTTAGATACGGTTAAGAAAGCAAAAGCATATATAAAAGAAAACAATCTTTCTACACTTATAGAAATAGATGGTGGAGTAGGGGAAAATAATGCTAAAGAGATAAGAGAAGCGGGAGTAGATATCCTCGTTGCAGGTTCTGCCGTATTTAGATCAGACGATCCAAAGCGTACTATCAAAATAATTAGGGGATAGTCACAACGTAGTTTTTCTTCGCATATATTGGGACAAACGGAGAAATATGAAACAAATAATAGTAATAAATTGTCCTAAATTCTTAAAATCTATAATTCATAAAATCAGCAAACTATTTAAAGATTAAGGCGCTCGTTTGAGCGCCTTAATGGTTTTATCAAATGATATAATTATTTTTAACCACAAAAAGCACTTGTTTCCAAGTGCTTTCCTTAAAACCTTTTTAGATTGAAAATTAACTATTAGTCGTTAGCAACTTTCTTAAGATTGCGTTGGCAACGAGTGCAAACGTATACGTTTTGCATTTTGCCGTTGATGTTAACGTCAACTTTGTGTACGTTAGCGCCCCAACTTCTTCTGGTTTTAATATTACTGTGGCTTACTTTGTTACCACTCATTTGACCTTTTCCACAAATTGCACATACCTTAGACATGTATTGTACCTCCTACGTATTTTTCGGACCTTATGTATTATATAAAATAAAATTTTATTTGGCAACAGTTTTTTGCTATTTTCTTATTTTACTTGCAAAATTTTTAATATTGCTTTATTATAGTAATATCAATAACTATGTACACTATAATGTGGATGGAGAAATATGGCACTCTCAACGTTCAACCGTTACGGGAATATTAATATATCGGACACTGCAGTTGCAGTCGTTGTTTCCCGCGTGGCACTAGATTGCTATGGCGTTGTTGAACTTGTGTCAAGAAGGCTTTCCGATAGCATTATGATGCTATTTAATCGTGAACCTCTTGGTAAAGGTGTCAAGATTGTCACAATGGACAATCGTATATTTGTAGATCTTTACGTAATACTTAAAGACGGTGTTAACCGCGATGCAGTTATAGAAAATTTAAAATCAAGCATAGAATATAAACTAGAACATATTACCGGCATGCGAGTTAAAAGTGTAAATATCCACGTTGTAGGTGTAAAACTGTAATTAGTAGGGCTTTGGCCCGTAAGGATATAAATGAAAGTTATTACAACTACACAATTAAAAGATATGTTAAAGGGTGGTGCTTTGAACCTAGAAATTAACAAGGCATACGTAGACTCCCTTAACGTATTCCCCGTACCGGATGGTGATACGGGTACAAATATGAATCTAACTATGCAGTCATCTGTTAAAATGATGGAAGATTGCAAGGAAGATAATCTTGGTGACGTTGCTCAAGCATTTGCTAAAGGCGCTCTTATGGGGGCTCGTGGTAATAGTGGCGTTATTTTAAGTCAAATTTTTAAAGGTTTTAGTGCAGTTTTAAAGGAAAGCAAAGAACTTAATACCAAAGTTTTTGCTCGCGCACTAAAAAATGGTTCTCATATTGCTTACGACGTTGTAACTTCTCCTAAAGAAGGAACAATTTTGACGGTTATTCGTTTGGTTAGCGATTACGCACTTAAAATTGCAGCTAAAAAGCAAACTTTTGTAAATTTCTTTGAAGCAATTCTTGCTGAAGGCGAAAAAGTACTTTCTAAAACTCCGGAGATGTTGCCTGTTTTAAAGAAAGCAGGTGTTGTAGATGCCGGTGGTAGGGGATTACTTTGCATTCTTTATGGAATGTACAACGTGATTGCAGGAAAAGAAATGGTAGCAGAAGTTATACCGGAAACCGATACGGCAACCAACGTAGACCAAGCAAACGTTACTCACGAATATGAAAATTTGGAAGATATAAAATTTGCATATTGTACCGAGTTCTTCATAATAAACCTTTTCCAAAAGACTACTCTTAGCGACATAGATAAACTTCGTGACAAACTACAAAAAATCGGTGACTCATTAATCGTTGTAGGAGATCTTGATTTTGTAAAAGTTCACGTTCATACCAACAATCCGGATAAGGCTTTGGGATATGCTCTTCAACTTGGTGAGTTAGGTCAACTCAAAATTGAAAATATGCTAGAGCAAAATCGTGAGATTAATCGCAAGAAGAAGGAAGCAGAAAACGTTCCACCTAAGCCCGTAGGACTTGTATCCATTTGTACCGGTGAAGGTATTTCAACGCTCTTTAAAGAATTACGCGTAGATGCAATTCTAGAGGGTGGTCAAACCATGAATCCATCTGTTGACGACATCATTAAACTTGTTGATGGCGTAAATGCAGAAACCGTATACATTCTTCCCAACAATGGCAACATAGTTCTTGCTGCAGAGCAAGCCAGAGAACTCACAAAGGCTAATTTGGTAGTTATAGCAACAAAAAATATTCCACAGGGTATTGCTGCCGCCATGAATTATGATCCTAATGCCGACGTTGATACTAACGTTCAAAACATGGAGAATGCTTTAAAGCAAGTGCGCTCTGGTCAAATAACTCATGCTGTAAGAGATACGGAGATGGACGGCATAGAACTTCACAATGGTGACGTTATAGGCCTTTATGAAAAGACCATAGTCGCATCTGGCCAAGACGTTAACGAGGTTGCTAAGGCTGTAATTGAAAAGATGGCTGACGACGATACTGCCGCTATTACATTGTACTATGGTGCAGGCCTTACCGAAAGCGTAGCAAAAGCGCTAGAGGAAGAACTCATAGATGCTTATCCTTTCCACGATATTATAATTTGTGAAGGTGGTCAACACCATTATTTCTACTTTATTTCCGTTGAGTAATGGAAAAAAGTGAACTCCTAAAGGTTAAGGGCGTTGGCCCCGTTACTTTAGAAAAACTTAATTATCTCGGCATTAATTCTCAAAAAGACGTTTTGAGATTTTTGCCTTCTAAATACATAGACCTCGATGCCATTTCCGATTTATCGGTTGCTGACAACGGGGACTTTGTTGTTTTAGTGCTAGAAATTGTCTCAGCATCACGCCCAATTAAAAAGGGTAGGTTGCAACTTTTCCGTGCTATGGGAAAAGCCGAGGGATATCCTAGACAAGTTAAATTATGCTGGTATAATGCAAACTACGTAGCGAAGGTTGTTTATCAAGGTGCGACAATTAGAGTTTACGGTAAACTCAAGAAAGAGGGTAATGCTTGTGAACTTATAAATCCTAGTTATGAGCCCGTTGTTCAAAATGAAAACGTGACGCGTGGCATAAAAGCGATATATCCTTTACGTGGTTTAATACCCCAAGCAACGTTTGCAACAATGGTACAAGACGTTCTTCATAAGGGAATCGTAGACCATTCTTTAATACCACCACAAGAAGATCTATTGTCTTTGGACGAGGCATATCGTTATGCGCACGCTCCTTTGTCGCTTAGTGAGGCAAATGCTGGAGCAGATCGCATAGAAATAGAAAGTCTTGTCAAAGAAATTTGTGCATATAAGTTAATACGCAACGAAACCGGTCGTAGCATTTTTTATGACGATAACAAAGATACGTTAAATACCATAATTCGTTCGTTACCTTATAATCTTACCCCAACTCAAAAAGATGCAATCAAGGCAATTGTTGAGGATTTTCATAGCCAAAAGCCTTTAAATGCCATGTTGGTTGGTGACGTTGGTAGTGGTAAGACCATAGTTGCTTTACTCGCTTGTGCATATGCCGTTGCATCAGGTCACCAATGTGCTGTTATGACGCCTACGGAAATACTTGCTGTACAGCACTACAATAATTTTAAAAAGATTTTAGCACCATACGGTATACGAATAGAACTTTTAACCGGTAGTCTTTCTCCCAAAGAAAAACGTCTTGCTCAAGAAAGAATTTACTACGGATTAGTTGATATCGTAATAGGCACTCACGCAATTATTACCAGTGGTGTAAAGTTTAAAGACTTAAGTTTTGTTTGCATAGATGAACAACACAGATTTGGTGTAGCGCAAAGGACTTCGCTAATGGATAAGGGAAGAGCCGTGGATACCTTGACTCTTTCAGCCACTCCTATTCCTCGTTCTTTAAGGCTAACGGTATTTGGAGATATAAACATACTAAACATTGATCGCAGATACGATAGTTACAACGTAAAAACTGCCGTTGTTCCTACTAAAAAGCGTAAAGATATGTTGGACTATATTGTTCGCGTTTGTAAAGAAGAGGGACGACAAGCATATATTGTTGCACCTAAAATTTTTGACGTAGAAGGCATAGATGGTTCCAGCGCCGATAAACTTTACAAAGATATTGTAAAGGCATATGGAGAAGAAGTAACCGTAGGATTACTACATGGCAAGCAAAAAGCGACGGATAAACAAAAGACCTTAACTGAATTTAGCGAAGGAAAGTTACAAATACTCGTATCTACTACGGTAATAGAGGTAGGTATAGACGTTCCAAATGCATCGCTTATGGCTATCTTTGATGCAGATAGGTTTGGCCTTGCAACACTCCACCAATTACGTGGTAGAATAGGTCGCGACGGACATCAAGCATACTGTTTCTTGTACACTCAAAAGAGTGGAGACGACATTATTAGGTTGGAAACCTTGGTTGAAGAAAGAGATGGTCTTGCTATTGCAGAACGCGATTGCGAACTTAGGGGCGCTGGCGATTGGTTAGGAACAGAACAAAGTGGAAGAACTCCTACGCGCTTATCACTTAGGTTAATGGCAAAAGCGAGAGAACTTGCTCCTATGGTAGATTTAAGACTACATCGCCTAGAACTAATAGCCTATGCTTTATCGCGTGAATTCTATAAGATAAGTTTCAATTAAAATTTTTAAGATATACTCAGAACAAGTCAATTTTTGGCTTGTTTTGTCTTTTTAGTCACAAAATCTTTTCCATATTGTAAAATGCATTTATGAAAAAGAATACCCCTAAAATTTTAGCAGTAGTTTTGCTATCAACCATAGCGATTTTAATGATTATAGCAGGGTCCGGTTCGCTAAAATCTGTATTTAATGCAGATAATTTCAACGAAGATACACCTCCTTCCGTAGATGCAGTAGGAAATGAAAGCAACCCTCCGTCAACGGACGACAACCCTATAAAAGAGCCGGAAAGTGCAATTCCAGACGTGGAGCATTTTCCCATTCATGCAAGTATGGACGGCATACATCGCTATGAGCAAAAATTAAATCTTAGTGGACCTATACTGGAAGCAGTTCATTCTACTTCCGAAGGATCATACGTCATATTTACACACGAAACCAGCGACGGACCTTTTAAAGTGAGTAAGCGCACACAAACCATTATATTAATTGACGAGCAAGGTACGATACTTTCGGCATATTCGTTGACACAAAACATGCAAACTTCTTTCCTTGCTTCACAGGTTGCAGAAAATGGTTTAGTCGTGGCCGTCAAAGATGCCCAAAAAACATATCTTTATACGCTTTCTTATAATTTTAAGCAGTTGGATTTGATTGAATTGCCAGTATTTAATTCGGCAATGATTTATACTTTAAGCAATTCGCTACTCCTTTTTGGAGAGGGGAAAGAGCGCACACTTTATAAGATTTTCAATAACACTATAGTTGCAACAAACTCAATACAACAGGGCTCGGTTATGAGGGTGTTTGATTTTGGCACTCAATATTTGTTTTTCTTAAGTGGGATAAACGGCTATTCTTGCGTTAAACTTAGTGAAGACTTAAAACTGATTTCTACCATAACAATGCAAGACAAAACATTGCTTGCCGTTGAACCAATAGTTGAAAATGGCATTCAAAAATATATACTAGCCGAAAACTCACATAATGGTGTGGAAATAGTTAAATATGACAATAACTTTTCTCAATTAACGGCAGAGCGAGTGGGAGTAGGACTTGCTGAGAGTGCTAGCGTTTATATGAATGGAGAAAGTTTATTTTTATTATTGAAAGCAAGTAGTCCTAGACTTTACTTAGTAGATAAATCTCTAAACTTTACTTCTTCTAACAACACTACTTTCCAAGGGTTAACGGAGATGTACGATTGTTACACTCACGTAGATGGATATAGTGTATTGTATGCTAAAGGAGAAACATTAACCTTAACAGAAATTCGTAACGACGGAATAATTCACTCACTTAATTTAGACGCAATAGCCTCACGAGCCTATGTGCTTATAGCAAGGGACTTAAAAACATCGGTGGTTTACGTATACGGGGATATGCTAAATATTATTGGCTTAGCCTAGTTTTTTAGCATAGTAAGAATTTGTTCAACTATTTTTTCATTTGGAGTATCTTTGCATATTGGATGCTCCTTTTGAGATATAACTGTAGCAATTTCATTTATAAGACTGTCTTCTGTTAAATGGTCTTGAGGTAAAATGTTTATAAGACCACGTTGTTGATAACTTATAGCATTTGCAACTTGGTCACCTCGTGAATATTTGCTTTTCGGTAGGGGGATGCAAATAACTCTTTTCCCAAGCATAGTTGCTTCTTGTAATGAATTTGCTCCACCACGCATTATTACCAAATCGGCAAGCGCATATAAGTCTGCTATATTATCAGCGTATGGTATGGCTACGTAGTCGTGAGTAAACAATCTTCTCTTTTCTTTATCGCCAATTAGATGGATAACGTTATATTTGGATGTTAGTTTATGAGCAATCTTAAATATTACGTCATTAATTACTCTAGCACCACTAGAGCCACCAAAAACCAGTATGGTTTGCTTGTGTGAGTTTAACTCATATTTTTGTAGAGGGTACCAAGGGTTGCCTTGGAAGATTTCTTCTCTAATGGGATTACCTACGTAGATGCCATTTTTGGTTTCCGGGAAACTGGTAAGTACTAAATCTGCAAAAAATGACGCCATTTTATTTGCAAGCCCCATTTGATAATCACTTTCATGTATGATAATAGGAATCTCTAAACTTTTTGCACCTAATACTGCAGGGAGAGATGCATATCCGCCTTTTGAAAATAGTACGTCAACGTTTTCGTGGGCTAGTATCTGTTTTGCTTGTTTTGAGGCGGCGGATAATACAAATGGAATTTTTAGATTCTTAATTAGATTAGATCTATCAAACTTTATACTATTTGTTTCAAAAAATGGGATCCCATGTTACAGCATGAGATGTTTTTCAATTCCGTTGACACCTAAGTGTATAACGCGATCAAAATGTTTTTTTAAATGAGGTAATAGGGCAATGCAAGGTAGCACGTGGCCTGCAGTTCCC